>JAJYFF010000112.1 GCA_021785405.1 Pseudomonadota bacterium
TCGAGCGTCGAACTGCCGGGCGTGCAGAGCGACAACACCTCGTTCTACCAGGACACCCGGCGCGAGACCAAGCAGCTCGCGTTCTTCGTGTCGATGGACTACGACATCATCCCGAAGGTGCTCACGGTCACGGCCGGCACCCGCCACTTCCGCTTCGACAACAGTTCCGCGGGCAGCGTGCTGAGCAGCTTCGGCTGCTTCCAGGGTGGCACGCCCGCCGGCGGCTGCATCAGCGGCTATTCGTACAACCTCAACGCGCAGGGCCTCTCCGACACCGAGACCGGGTGGCGCAGCCGCGCGAACATCAGCTGGCACGTCACGCCGGACGTGATGCTCTACTACACCTGGTCGCAGGGCTTCCGCCCGGGCGGGTTCAACCAGAACGGCGGATCGCAAAAGATCACCGGTCCCGACGGACAGTGGCAGTACCTGCTGCCGAAGTCGTATCACTCCGACTCGTTGACGAACAACGAGATCGGCTGGAAGACCGAATGGCTCGGCCACCGGCTCGAATGGAACGGCGCGTTCTACCGCGAGAACTGGAACGACGTGCAGATCGCGTTCTTCGATCCCGGGATCGGCCTCGGCAACATCTACTACGACACGAACGGTCAGAACTTCGTGATCAAGGGGGTCGAGACCTCGGTGATCGCGCGCGTGATGACGGGCCTCACCTTGCAGGGGGCGGCTTCCTGGAACCAGAGCCGGCAGACGAACTCGCCGGCGTTGTACGACACGAATCCGGCGAGCGTGAACTACGGCAAGCCGATCACGCAGTACTGCCCGAGCGGCACGCCGGCGTCGTGTATCGCGGTGTCCGATCCGTTCGGCCCGATCGGCAGCCCGAGCGCGAACTCCCCGCCGCTGCAGTTCTCCTTGCGTGCGCGCTACGAGTGGAACGTCGGCGACTACGACTGGTTCGTGCAGGCCGGCGCGGTGCACACGGCGCACTCGTTCACCCAGGCGGGCTCCGCGCAGACGTTCGCCCAGTCGGGCTCGATCAGCGGCCGGCTGCGCTGGGAGAACCCCGCGTACACGCTCTACGACGCGTCGTTCGGCGTCGCGAAGGGCGCGTGGAACGCGAAGGTGTACGGCGAGAACCTGTCGAATTCGAACGCCAGCGTGAACACCAACAGCGACCAGTTCATCGTCGCCGCGACGCCGTTGCGGCCGCGGGTGATCGGCGTCCAGTTCGGCTACCGCTTCTGAGGACCGGCAGGTCCTGACAATCAGCAGGGCGCCGGCCCGCGCGACCGGCGCCCTCCTCGCGGGGGGGCGCCGGCGCGCCTCGGCCTCAGCGCTGCGCTTCGCGCCAGTTCGTCGCGCGGTAGAACGGTGCGTCGGCGCGCGACAGCAGTCCGCGGCCGAGAATGTGGTCCGCCGCCTTCTCGGCGATCATGATCGTCGGCGCGTTGAGGTTGCCGGTGGTGATCGACGGCATGATCGAGGAGTCGACGACGCGCAGTCCCTCGACGCCGTAGACGCGCGTCTCGGGATCGACGACCGCGGATCGGTCCGCCGCGGCCCCCATCTTGCAAGAGCACGACGGGTGATAGGCGCTCTCGACTTTCGCGCGAATGAACTCGTCGATCTGCGCGTCGTTCACGACCTCGGCGCCGGGCTGGATCTCCCGACCGCGATAACGGTCGAACCCCGGCTGCGCGAAGATCTCCCGGGTCAGCCGTACGCAGGCGCGCATCTCGGCCCAGTCCTCGGGCTGACTGAGATAATTGAACAGGATCCGCGGCTTCTCGAACGGATCGCGCGACCGCAGACGCACCCATCCCCGGCTCTTCGAGCGCATCGGCCCGACGTGCGCCTGGAAGCCGTGCTCTTTCGCGAGGGTCGAACCGTCGTACGCGACCGCGAGCGGCAGGAAGTGGTACTGGATGTCGGGATATTCGATCCCGGGACGACTGCGGATGAAGCCGCAGGTCTCGAAGTGATTGGTCGCGCCGAGGCCGTCCTTGAACAGGAGCCAGCGCAGCCCGACGCGCAACTTGCCGAGCGGTTTCACCGACGGATACAGGCTCACCGGCTCGCGGCACGCGACCTGGAAGTAGAACTCCAGGTGATCCTGCAGGTTCTCGCCGACTCCCGGCAGATCGTGCACGACCGGGATCCCGAGCGCGGCGAGTTCGGCCGCCGGTCCGATCCCGGAGAGCTTCAGGAGTTGCGGGGAGTTGATCGGGCCGCCGGAGACGATCACTTCGCGCGCCGCGCGCGCGGTTCGCAGTCGATCGCCCTGACGGAACTCGACGCCGACCGCGCGCTTTGCCTCGAACAGCACCCGCGTCGCCATCGCATGGGTGACGACCGCGAGATTCGAGCGGCGCATCGCCGGCCGCAGGTACGCGTTCGCCGTGCTCGCGCGCCGACCGTTCGCGACGGTCATGTCCATGCGCCCGAAGCCCTCTTGCCGTGCGCCATTGATGTCGCTCGTGCGCGCGTAGCCCGCCTGCTCCGCGGCCGCGAGCCAGGCCGCGTGCAACGGGTTCGCAACGGTGCCGTAGCGCGTGCCGAGCGGGCCTCGATCGCCGCGGTACGCGTCCCCGCCCTCGGCGCGCGTCTCCGCGCGCTTGAAGTACGGCAACACGTCCGCATAGCTCCAGCCGGCCGCGCCCTCCGCTGCCCAGCGCTCGAAGTCCTGCGGATTGCCGCGCACGTAGACCAGACCGTTGATCGACGAGGAGCCGCCGAGCACCTTGCCGCGCGGCGTGTGCATCTGCCGACCGCCGAGATGCGGCTCCGGCTCCGTGTGGTAGAACCAGTTGTACTTCGGCATGTTCATCGGAATCGACAGGGCCGAGGGCATCTGGATGAACACCGAACGATCCGATCCGCCGTACTCCAGCAGGAGCACGCGCGTCCTGCCGTCCGCGGTCAATCGGTCCGCGAGCACACAGCCCGCCGAGCCCGCGCCGACGATCACGTAGTCGAAGTTCATCTCGGTCACGGTCGATATCCCCATCAGTAGGGAGCGTCGACGTCGCCCATCGCGACGTAGACGCTCTTGAGCTGCGTGTAGTACTCGATCGCCGCGCGACCGTTCTCGCGCCCGAGGCCCGAGGCCTTGTATCCGCCGAACGGCAGCTCGATCGGCGTCACGTTGTAATGGTTGATCCAGCAGGTGCCCGCCTGCAGCCGCGCGATCACGCGGTGCGCCCGCGTCAGGTCGTTGGTGAACACGCCGGCGGCGAGTCCGAACTCGGTCGCGTTCGCGCGCTCGACGACGTCGTCCTCGTCGTCGAATTCGAGGACCGACATCACCGGCCCGAAGATCTCCTCGCGGACGATCGTCATGTCGTCGTGGCAGCCGTCGAACACCGTCGGCTCGACGAAGAAGCCGTTGGAGAGATCGCCGGTGGTCACGCGCGAGCCGCCGATCAGCGCCCGCGCCCCCTCGGCCTTGCCGCGCTCGATGTAACCGAGCACCTTGTGCATGTGCGCTTCGCTGACCAAGGGGCCGATCTGGGTCGCGGGATCCAACGGATTGCCGATCCGCATCGCCGCGACCCGCGCGAGCAGGCGCTCGAGGAACGCGGCTTTGATCGAACGGTGCACGAACACCCGCGTGCCATTCGAGCACACCTGTCCGGTCGAGTAGAAATTCGCGAGCATCGCACCGCCGACCGCGTTGTCGAGCTTCGCGTCATCGAACACGATCAGGGGCGACTTGCCGCCGAGTTCGAGGGTGACGACCTTGAGCGTCGCGGACGCATCGTTCATCACCGCCTTGCCGGTGCCGACCTCGCCGGTCAGCGAGACCTTGCGGATGCCCGGGTGTCGCGTGAGCGCGCGACCGGTGTCCGCGAACCCTTGCACGACTCTCGCCCAGA
>JAJYFF010000113.1 GCA_021785405.1 Pseudomonadota bacterium
GACGGGACGCGGGCGCGCGGCGCGAGTGCGGTGCGCGGCGGCACGCGCGCGCGCCAGCGACGCGGCAGCAGCGGCCGCACCGCGCGGCCGAGCGCGACCGCGGCCGCGAAGCCGCGCGAGGTCAAGCCCTCGCGCAGCAACGCGCGTTGCAGCCGTGCGCCGAGCGGACGCGGCGCCCGCGCTTCGACCAGCTGCCGGCCGATCTCGACGAGGCGGCCGTACTCGACGCCGCTCGGACAGGTCGTCTCGCAATTCAGGCAGGTCAGGCAGCGATCGAGGTGGCGGAGCGTGCGCTCGCCGACCGCGGCGCCCTCGAGCATCTGCTTGATCAGGTAGATCCGCCCGCGCGGTCCGTCGAGTTCGTCGCCGGTCAAGCGATAGGTCGGGCAGGTCGCGTTGCAAAAGCCACAGTGCACGCACTTGCGAATGATCGCCGCCGCGGCGCGCGCGTCGGCGTTCTCGGCCAGCTCGGCCTGGGTCTCGACGCGCATCGCGCTACAGCTCCGCAACCAATCGGCCGGGATTGAACAGCCGCTCCGGATCGAACGCCGCCTTGAGGCGCCGGTGGATCGCGAGCACCGTGGGCTCGAGCGGCGGATGCGCGCCGCCGCGCTTGTCGGCGGCGCGCACCAGGGTCGCGTGGCCGCCGGCCGCGCGCGCCGCGGCGCGCACCGCGTGCGGCTCGCGTCGGCCGCGCCACCACAGCAGCGCCCCGCCCCATTCGACGAGCCGCGCGCCGTCGAGCTCGGCGAGCGGCGCGGTCGGCGGGACCGACAATCGCCACAAGGATTCCCCGGCCGCCGCCGCGGCCGCGTCGAGCGCGAAGAACGGGTGGCGCTGGTCGCGCAGCGCGTCCCACCACGACGCCGCGGCGCCCGGCTCGAGCGCCGTCCCGCCGCAGTCGGCGACCGCCGCCTCGACCGCCGCGCGCGCCCCCGCGAACCGCAGCACCAGCCGGCCCGCGTCCCATGCGCTCGCGGACAGCGGCCAGGGCTTCGCCGCCCACCGCGCGAGGCGCTGCCGCGCGTCGGCCTCGTCGAGTTCGAGCACCTGGGTCGCGCTCGCCGGCGGCGTCGCGAGCACCTTGAGCGAGACCTCGATCAGCACGCCGAGGATGCCCCAGGATCCGGCGAACACGCGCGCGACGTCGTAGCCGGCGACGTTCTTGATCACCTGTCCGCCGAAGCGCTCGAGCGAGACCCGGCCGCTCAGGATCGTCGCACCGAGCACGTGATCGCGGACCGAGCCCGCCGCCGGACGCGCGGGCCCCGCGAGGCCGGCGGCGACCATCCCGCCGACGGTGCCGCCGGGCGCGAAGCGCGGCGGCTCGAACGGCAGGCACTGGCCGCGCTCGGCGAGCGCCGCCTCGAGTTCCGCGAGCGGCGTGCCCGCGCGCACGGTCACGACGAGCTCGCTCGGCTCGTACGCGCGGATCCCGGCGAGTTCCGCGAGCACGAGCGGCCGCCCTTGCGGCGGCTCGCCGTAGAACGCCTTCGTGCCGCCGCCGCGCAGGTCGAGCGCGACGCGCTCGGCGCGCGCGGTCTCGACCGCGTCGATCACGCGCCGCAACGCCGGGTCCGCCGCCGCGAGGTCGTTCGCCGCCATCAGAACCTCGGCAGGTCCGGGTAGCGCAGCGCGCCGCGATGCACGCGCATCTTGCCGTACTCGGCGCAACGCGCGAGCGTCGGGATCACCTTGCCCGGGTTCAGCAAGCCCGCCGGATCGAACGCCCGCTTCACCGCGAAGAACGACTCGCGCTCGGCGGCGGAGAACTGCACGCACATCGAGTTCAACTTCTCGACGCCGACGCCGTGCTCGCCGGTGATCGTGCCGCCGATGCGCACGCTCGTCTCGAGGACGTCGGCGCCGAACGCCTCGGCGCGCCGCAGTTGATCCGGATCCGCCGCGTCGAACAGGATCAGCGGATGCAGGTTGCCGTCGCCGGCGTGGAACACGTTCACGCACGCGAGCCCGTAGGTCGACTCCATCGCCTGGATCGCGAGCAACATCTCGGCGAGGCGCTTGCGCGGGATCGTCGAGTCCATGCACAGGTAATCCGGGCTGAGACCGCCGGACGCGGGGAACGCGTTCTTGCGGCCGCTCCAGAAGCGCAGCCGTTCGGCCTCGTCGCGGCTCGTCTCGAAACGCGTCGCGCCGCTCGCGGCGAGCACCGCGGTCGCCCGCGCGCTCTCCTCCGCGACCTCCTCCGGCGTGCCGTCGGACTCGCACAGCAGGATCGCCTCGGCGTCGAGGTCGTAGCCCGCGTGCACGTACGCCTCGGCGGCCGCGGTCATCCGCCGGTCCATCAACTCGAGTCCCGCCGGCACGATGCCCGCGGCGATCACCGCGGCGACCGCGCGGCCCGCGGACTCGATGTCGGCAAAGCTCGCGAGCGTACAGCACGCGGTGACCGGCCTCGGGGTCAGCTTCACGGTGACCTCGGTGATCACCGCGAGCATGCCTTCGCTGCCGACGACCAGCGCGAGCAAGTCGAGTCCGGGCGCATCGAGCGCGGCGGATCCGAACTCGACCGGCTCCCCGGCGGCGGTGAAGCCGCGCACTCGGCGCACGTTGTGCAGGGTGAGGCCGTACTTCAGGCAGTGCACGCCCCCGGAGTTCTCGGCGACGTTGCCGCCGATCGTGCACGCGATCTGGCTCGATGGGTCCGGCGCGTAGAACGCGCCGTACGGGGCCGCGGCCTCGCTGATCGCGAGGTTGCGAACCCCCGCCTGCACGGTCGCGGTCATCGCGACCGGATCGATCGCGAGGATCTGCGTGAACCGCGCGAGCGAGAGGGTGAGGCCGAGCGGATGCGGCAAGGCCCCGCCCGACAATCCGGTGCCCGCGCCGCGGGCGACCACCGGAACCCCGAGCGCATGACAGGCGCGCAGCACCGCGGCAACCGCGGCGTCGTCGGACGGAATCGCGACCGCGAGGGGACGCTGCCGGTACGCGGTCAGCCCGTCGCACTCGTACGCCGCCAGCTCCTCGTCCGCGACGAGCAGCGCGTCCGTGGGCAACAGCGGCGCGAGGCTCGCGCGCAGCGCCGCGCCGAGCCGCGCGCGCTCGGCGGGATCGACCGCGGCAGGGAACGGCGCGTGCGTCGGGTGCGTGGATTCGGTCGGCATCGCCGCGACATTACGCGATGCCGCCGACGTCGCGCAATTTCCGCGAGCTCGCGGCGCCTGCACGAGCGCGCGGCGCGTTCGGCTATGATCCGCCGATGAGCACAGCGCGCCGCCCGGCCCCGATCGAGCCCCGCCCGTTCCTGCGGCGCTTGTACGCCGCGGCGGTCGACTCGGCGCGGCCGGCGCTCACGGTCCCCGCGGCCCTGCCACCGCCGCCGCGCGGTCGCTGCGTCGTGGTCGGCGCGGGCAAGGCCTCGGCGGCGATGGCGCGAGCACTCGAGGAACACTGGCGCGGGCCCCTCGAAGGGCTCGTCGTGACCGCGTACGGCCACGCGGTGCGCTGCGAGCGGATCGACATCGTCGAAGCGGCCCACCCGATCCCGGATGCGGCCGGCCGCGCGGCCGCCGCGCGGCTGCTCGAGCGGGTCGGCGGGCTCGCCGCCGACGATCTCGTGATCGCACTGCTCTCGGGCGGCGGCTCGGCGCTGACCACGCTGCCCGGCGAGGGCGTGCCCTGGGACGACTGGATCGCGCTCACGCGCGCGCTGCTCGCGTGCGGCGCGACGATCGGCGAGATCAACTGCGTGCGACGCCACCTCTCGGCGATCCAGGGCGGTCGACTCGGCGCCGCCTGCGCACCGGCGCGCCTCGTCAC
>JAJYFF010000114.1 GCA_021785405.1 Pseudomonadota bacterium
ACGACGTGGTCGCGAGCGACGTCGCGCTCGCGGCCAGCGAGAACTATCGCTCGGTCGAGCACTTGAAGCGCTACACGACGACCGGCATGGCGACCGACCAAGGCAAGACCAGCAACGTGAATGCGCTCGTGCTGATGGGCGAGGCGACGCAGCGCGGGCCGGCCGAGGTCGGGACGACCACGTTCCGGCCGCCGTTCGCGCCGGTGAGCTTCGGCGCGCTCGTTGGACGGCGCGTCGGAGATCGGTATCGTCCGCTGAAGCGTTTGCCAGCCGCGGCCTGGCACGCCGGGCACGGCGCGCTGTTCGAGTTGTTCGGCAACTGGAGCCGGCCGTCGGCGTATCCCCGCGCGGACGAGTCGCTGGAGAGCGCGGCTCAGCGCGAAGCGGAGACGGTACGCACCACCGTCGGACTGTTCGACGGGTCGCCGCTCGGCAAGATCGAGGTCTGGGGACCGGATGCGGCGGAGTTCCTCGACCTGATGTACGTCGGCACGATGTCCTCGCTCGCGCCCGGCCAAGCGCGCTACGGACTGCTGCTCAACGAGAACGGCGTGATCGTCGACGACGGCGTGGTCGCGCGCCTGGGGCCAGGCCACTTCTGGGTGAACACCACGAGCGCCGGCGTCGAGCGCACCGCGGCCGCGTTCGAGGAGTGGCTCCAATGCGAATATCCGCAGCTCGAGGTGCTGGTGACGCCGGTGACCTCGCGCTGGGGCAACGTGACCGTGTCGGGTCCGAAGGCCTGGACGACGCTCGCCGCGCTCGGTTTCGACGCGCGGTTCGCGCCGGCGGCGATGAAGCACCTGACGATCGCGGACGGCGAGTTCGATGGTTCGCCGGTGCGCATCCTGCGGGCGAGCTTCACCGGCGAGCTGTCGTACGAGATCAACGTTCCCGTCGATCGGACCGGCGAACTGCTCGAGCGCCTCTGGGGCGCGGCCGCGCCGCAGGGTGGCTCGCCGTACGGGATCGAAGCGCTCGAGATCCTGCGCACCGAGAAGGGCTACCTGCACGTCGGTGTCGATACCGATGGGACGACGCTGCCGGGCGACGTCGGCTTCGCGCGCGGGCTCGAGCGCAAGCGGGCGAACTTCGTCGGCCGTCGATCGCTGCTGCGGCCGGCCGCACGGGATCCCGGTCGACCGCGGCTCGTCGGGCTGAAGCCTGCGGACGGCCGCACGCGCCTGCCGGTCGGCGCGCAGATCGCGCCCGCGGATCCGCCGACGGCGACCGAGGGTCACGTGACCTCGAGCCACTGGAGCCCGACGCTGCGCGCGCCGGTCGCATTGGCGATGCTCGCGCGCGGGGCCGAGCGGCTCGGCGAGACCGTGGGCGTGCACCATCTCGGCCAGCGGATCGACGCGATCGTCGTCGCAACGCCGTTCGTCGACCCCGAAGGGAAACGCCTGCATGGCTGAGTCACACGACACCGTCCAGCGCTGGACCGGCGGGGGCGTCACCGCGGAACGCGATCCGGCGATCCGGGTCGCAAGCCTGCGGTATTTCGACGCGGCGCGCGGCGGGGCCCGCGGCGCGTCCGCGCTCGGCGGCGAACTGCCGGCCGCCGGTCGCCTGGAGCGGCGGCGGCTGCCCGGCACCGCCGAGCCGTTCGCGTTGGTCTGGCGCTCGCCGAGCGAGACCTGGGTGCTCGCCGGCACGCCGGCGCCGATCGACGCGGTGCGCCGCGGGCTCGGCGCGACCGACGATGCCTGGCTCGTGGACCAGAGCGGCGGCATCCACGGCATCCATCTCGCCGGGAAGCGTGCGAGCGCGGTGTTGCAGCGTTTGGGATCGGCGCGGTCGATCCCGCGCGTCGGCGAAGCGCGCACCGGCCGGTTCGCCGACGTCGCGATCACGGTCGCCGGTTGGAGCGCGGACGAATACCTGTTGCTCGTCGAACGCGTCTATTGCGATCACGTGCTGGATTGGATCCGTGAGACACTCGCGGACCTTTGATGGAGGATGACCGATGACTCTTCGCGCCCATCGCTGGGTACTCGTCGCCGCCCTGGGGGCGTTCACCGCGTCGGTCGTCGCCGCGCCGATGCCCCGCGAATCGCCGCCGCTGCCGCGCGCGACTCCGCGCGCCGTGGGTCTGTCGCGCGCGCGTCTGCAGCGCCTGAACGAGTTCTTCCGGATACAAGCCGAACGACATCGCGCGGCCGGTTACGTCTGGATGGTCGCGCGCGACGGCAAGCTCGTCGACGAGGGCGCGAGCGGCTATCGGAATCTCGCGAACCATGTCCCGATGACGCTCGACACCCGCTTTCGGATCGCGAGCATGACCAAGCCGATCACGACGGTCGCGGTGCTGAAGCTCTACGAGCGCGGCGACTTCCAGCTCGACGATCCGGTCGCGAAATTCCTGCCGGAATTCGCGCACCCGCGGGTGTTCGTGCGGATGGGGCCCGACGGTCAACCGGTGACCGTGCCGGCCCGCGATCCGATCACGATTCGCGACCTGCTGACCCAGCAGAGCGGTCTCGGCTACGTGTTCGACGACACCACGGCGCTCGGCAAGGTCTACGGCACGCTGCACTTGACGCCGCACGACTCGCTCGCCACGGTCGTGGACAAGATCGCGGCGATGCCCCTGTACTTCGAACCGGGTCAGGGGTGGCGCTACAGCTTCGCCGACGACGTGCTGGGTCGCCTGGTCGAAGTGGTCTCGGGAATGCCGTTCGCCCGCTTCGTGCACCAGGAGATCCTGGCACCGCTGGGGATGAACTCGACCGGATTCCACCTCAGCGCGGCCGACGCACCGCGCCTCGCGACGCTCTATCGACGCCAGCCTGACGGCGACCTGGTCCCCAGCCACTCACCCTGGCTGATCGATCCGACCGACCCGCGCGTTTGGCCCTCGGGCGGCGGGGGCCTGGTCTCGACGGCCGGCGACTACCTGCGGTTCGCGCAAATGCTCGCGAACGGCGGATCGCTCGACGGCCATGAAATCCTCTCGCCGGTCACGGTCGCGTTGATGACGCACAACGAGGTGCCGCCGGGCGCGGTGGCAAACTACTTCGGTCCCGATTCGACCGGGCTCGGTTACGGTCTCGGCGTCGCGGTCGAGTTGGACGCGGCCCACGCGCCGCAGGCCGAGCTGAATGGCGACATCTCCTGGGGCGGCGTCTGGGACACGCACTGGCTCGTGAGCCCGCGCGCCGGCTTGGTCGCGGTGCTGATGACGCAGCTCGACCCGTCTGGTGATACCGGCCCACGGCGCACCGCCGGGGATTTCCACGACCTGCTGTTCGCGACGGTCCGGCGGCTCGACCCGCCGCACGCCGGCGTCCGTTAGTCCGGCGCCCGGCGGCCGTCAGCCCGGCGCCGCGCGGCGGGTGCCGCTCGTCCCGGCGGCGTCGATCGCGAGCCACGCGAGCGCGCTCGCGATCGCGCAGGCCGTGCCGACGAGGAACGCGGCGTGCCAGTCGCCCCGTCCCGACAGGTACGCGACGATCGGGATCCCGATGATGCCGCCGAGATTGCCCCCGGTATTCATGAAGCCGCTGACCGCCATCGTATCGCCGCGGCCGACCGACATCGCCGCGCCCCAGTACGCACCCTCGTTCAGCTCGACGAGCCCGTAGCACAGCGCGAGCACCGCGACCGCGACCCACGGGCTCGGCGAATCGACCGCGGTGAGGAGCAGGAGTCCCGCGGCGGGCAGCGAGATCAGCGGCACGAGCCGATAACCCCGGCGCTCGCCGAATCGGCGGCAGGCGAGGCCGGTGAGCCATCCGCCGACGCCCGCGCCGACCGCGGCCGCGGGCGGCGGGGCGC
>JAJYFF010000115.1 GCA_021785405.1 Pseudomonadota bacterium
GGCGATGCCTGGCACGACCCCCAATGCGAAACGAAGGAGCGAGCATGACCGCCATGACGCAACGACTCCGCGAGATCGGCCAGAGCCTGTGGCTCGACAACATCACCCGGACGATGCTCGACGACGGGAGCTTGCGACGCTACCGCGACGAGTACGCGGTGACCGGACTCACCTCGAACCCGACGATCTTCGACGAGGCGATCCGCGGCGGTGCCGCCTACGACGGGCCGATCCGCGCGCACGCCGGCCGCGGCCTCGCGGGCGAGGCGCTGTTCGTCGAGCTCGCGCTCGAGGACCTGCGCCGTGCGGCCGACGAGTTCCGGGCCGCGCACGCGGCGAGCGGCGGGGTCGACGGGTGGGTGTCGATGGAAGTCTCGCCGCTGCTCGCGGACGACGCGACGGCGACCGTCGCGGCGGCACGCGCGATCCACGCGCGCGCCGCGCGGCCGAACCTGTTCGTGAAGATCCCGGGCACGCCCGCCGGCCTGACGGCGATCGAGGAATCGATCTTCTCGGGCGTGCCGGTGAACGTGACGCTGCTGTTCTCGCGCGAGCAGTACCTCGCGGCCGCGGATGCGTGGGCGCGCGGGATCGAGCGACGGATCGCCGCGGGCCTCGATCCCCGCATCGCCTCGGTCGCCTCGGTGTTCGTGAGCCGCTGGGACCGCGCGGTCGTGGGCCGCGTGGCGACGCCGCTCGCGCAGGGGCTCGGGATCGCGATCGCGCAGCGCTGTTATCGCGCCTACCGCGAACGGCTCGCCTCGCCGCGCTGGCGGACCCTCGGCGCCGCGGGCGCGTCGCCGCAGCGGCTGCTGTGGGCGAGCACCGGCGTGAAGGATCCGGCGGACTGGCCGAGCACCTACGTCGAGGCGCTCGCGGCGCCCGACACGATCAACACGATGCCGGAGAAGACCCTGCAGCACTTCGCCGCGGCGGGCCACCCGCCGGCGCCGATGCGCGCGGACGGCGGCGATGCGGAGGCGACGATCGCGCGCTACGCCGCCGTGGGCGTCGACGTCGACGCGCTCGCCGCGCAACTGCAGCGCGACGGTGCCGCGGCGTTCGTCGCCTCCTGGCGCGATCTCCTGCAACGCATCGCCGCGAAGAGCGCGGCGCTCAGCGCCTCGTGAGCGTGCACCGCAGCCCGCTCGCGGGAAAGCCCGCGCCGGCCGCGCTGCTCGTCGACGTGCCGCGGCTGGTCACCGCGTACTTCGCGTTGCGGCCCGACCCGGCCGAACCCGCACAGCGCGTCGCATTCGGCACCTCCGGCCACCGCGGCGTGTCGCTGGAGGCGAGCTTCAACGAGCACCACGTGCTCGCGATCACCCAGGCGATCTGCGAAGTCCGCCGCGCCCGCGGAATCGCGGGCCCGTTGTTCCTCGGCTTCGACACCCACGCGCTGTCGGCGCCGGCGTTCGCGAGCGCGCTCGAGGTGCTCGCCGCGAACGGCGTCGAGACGCTGATCGCCGCGGGCGACGAATACACGCCGACGCCGGCGATCTCGCACGCGATCCTGACCCACAACCACGGACGCACCACCGGTCTCGCCGACGGGATCGTGATCACCCCGTCGCACAACCCGCCGGACGGCGGTGGCTTCAAGTACAACCCGGAGAACGGCGGACCGGCCGACACCGATCTCACCCGCGCGATCGAGGCACGCGCGAACCGATTGCTGGAGACGGGACTCGCCGAGGTTCGCCGGATCGATTTCGCGCGCGCGCGGCGCGCGCCGACGACGCACGCGCACGACTTCCTCGACCGGTACGTCGACGACCTCGGCCACGTCGTCGACATGGACGCGATCCGCGGGTCCGCGGCGACCTTCGGCGTCGACCCGCTGGGCGGCGCGGGCGTGCACTACTGGGCGCGGATCGCGGAGCGCCACCGGCTGCGCCTCGACATCGTCGACGCCACCGTCGACCCGACGTTCCGCTTCATGAGCGTCGACTGGGACGGACGGATCCGGATGGACCCCTCCTCGCCCTACGCGATGCAGCGACTGCTCGGGCTGCGCGATCGCTACGACGTCGCATTCGCCTGCGACACCGACCACGACCGTCACGGGATCGTCACGCGCGGCCGCGGGCTCCTGCCGTCGAATCACTATCTCGCGGTCGCGATCGACTATCTGTTCCGGCATCGCCCCGCGTGGGGGCCGCGCGCGGGCATCGGCAAGACGATCGTGAGCTCCTCGATGATCGATCGGGTCGCGGCACGCCTGTCGCGCCGGATCGACGAGACGCCGGTCGGGTTCAAATGGTTCGCCGCGGGCCTCGCGGACGGCGCGATCGCGTTCGCCGGTGAGGAAAGCGCCGGCGCGGCGTTCGCGCGGATCGACGGCGGCGCCTGGACGACCGACAAGGACGGGATCGCGCCGGCGCTGCTCGCCGCCGAGATCACCGCGCGGACCGGTCGCGATCCGGGCGAGTGCTACGCGGCGCTCGAGCGCGAACTCGGCGCGATGTTCTCCGACCGGATCGAGGCGCCGGCGAACGCCGCGCAGAAGCGACGGCTGTCGTCGCTGTCGGCGGACCGGCTCGGCGCGAGCGAGCTCGCCGGGGACCCGATCACCGCGATCCTGACCCGTGCGCCGGCGAACGACGCGCCGTTCGGCGGCGTGAAGGTGATCTCGGCCGGCGGCTGGTTCGCGGCGCGTCCGTCGGGCACCGAGGACATCTACAAGGTCTACGCCGAGAGCTTCCGCGACGCAGCCCATCTGCGGCGGATCCTCGACGAAGCGCAGCGCATCGTCGATGCGGCGCTCGACGCGGACGGCGGCACCTGAATCCCGGACGCGCAACCCGGAGGATGTCCATGCTGTTCGAACCACACTTGAGCCCAAAGATGAAGATGTGGCAGACCGAGGCCTGGAGCGAGCTGGGCGTGCGGATCACTGAGCACGATCCTCAGCGCGCGCTCTTCCCGAGGAGGTTCTACGAGGCCGTCGAGCGGCTCGATCATGCGAAGATCTATGATTTCTGCTTCATCGGTGCGTTCCGAGTCGACTCGAAGACCGCAGCCCGACGCGTGTGGCTCCCGGACTTCGTCAAGGGTCATTTCTCGAAAGACTCCTACCTGCAGTTCACCGACAAGGTCACCAAGGCGACCCACGTTCCGTTGGGCCCGTTCGATCACACCCTGGAGCGCGAGGGGTTCGTTCCGAAGGAAGTGCCGGTCGAGCAGCGCAACGTCTTCGATCAGCATTACTACCAGATCATGTGCCAATCACGGTTTGCGCTGTGTCCGGCAGGAGACCTCCGGTGGAGCATGCGGTTCTACGAGGCGCTGATGTGCAAGGCGATTCCGATCTTGGAGAGCCGCTGGCACCATCGCTCGATCCGCGAGGCGTTGCGCCCGTACAGGGTCTACACGCCTCGGGACGAATTCGTGTACCGCCCCGACTGGGCGGAACACAATTACCGGCTATTTCTGCGGCACCATACCCTCGCGAAGATCGCTCGGCGACTGAATCGCCAGTGAAGCCCCTCACTCCCGCTTGATCGCGTGCCCGCCGAACTGGTTGCGCATCGCGGCGAGGAGCTTGTCCGAGAACGAATCCGCGTCGCGCGAGCGC
>JAJYFF010000007.1 GCA_021785405.1 Pseudomonadota bacterium
GACGAGGCCGACGCGGTCGCACTGGACGCGGTCGGGCAACTCGACGTCGAGATCGGCCGCGCGTTCGCCGACGCGGCGAACGCGGTGCTCGAGCGCGCCGGGATCGCCGCCGACGCGATCGACGCGATCGGTAGCCACGGCCAGACGCTGCGGCACCGCATCGCGCCTCCCGCCCCGTTCAGCTGGCAGATCGGCGACCCGAACGTGATCGCCGAAGGGACCGGAGTCACCGTCGTCGCGGATTTCCGGCGCCGCGACGTCGCCGCCGGCGGCCAGGGGGCGCCGCTGGTGCCGCTGTTCCACGAGGGCGTGTTTCGCAGCGACGCGGAAGAGCGCGTGATCGTGAACGTGGGCGGGATCGCGAACCTGACGGTACTGCGGCGCGACGCACCGCTCCTGGGGTTCGATACCGGACCCGGGAATCGGCTGATGGACGCGTGGATGCAGCGATCGCGTGGCGAGCCGTTCGACCGGGACGGCGCGTTCGCGGCGAGCGGTCGCTGCGACGACGCGCTGCTCGCCGAATTGCTCACGGAACCCTATCTGGCACGGCCCGCCCCGAAGAGCACCGGTCGCGAACTGTTCAACCTCCCCTGGCTCGACGCCCGCCTCGCCGCCCAGCGCTCGCGGGGCCGGGACGTCGCCCCGGCCGACGTGCAAGCGACCTTGCGGGAGTTCACGGCCGAGACGATCGCGAGGGCCGTCGCCGACGCGGCGCCCGGGGCGACCCTGTACGTCTGCGGCGGCGGTGCCCACAACCCGGGGCTCCTCGATGCCCTGCGCCGACGCGCGGCGCCCTCGCGGGTCGCCACCACCGCGGCGCTCGGACTGGACCCGGATTTCGTCGAGGCGACGGCGTTCGCGTTCTTCGCGCGACGCACGCTCGCGGGATTGCCGTCGAGCGCCGCGAGCGTCACCGGCGCGCGCGGCGCGCGCGTGCTGGGAGGCATCTACCCGGCGGCGCGGCGAGGCCGCGCGTGAACGACGTCGATCTAGGCGCCGCGACGCTCTACTTCAACCGCGAGCTGTCGTTCCTCGAGTTCAACCAGCGGGTGCTCGAGCAAGCAAAGGATCCGTCGGTCCCGTTGCTCGAGCGCGTGAAGTTCCTGTGCATTTCCTGCTCGAACCTCGATGAGTTCTTCGAGATCCGGGTCGCCGGCCTGAAGGAACTCGCGGAAGCGGGCGCGACCCGCAGCGGACCGGACGGGATCGGCGTCGCCGAGCAGCTCCGGGCGATCGGCGCACGCGCGCGGCGCATCGTCGAGGAGCAATACTCGCTGCTCAACGAGGCGCTGACGCCCGCGCTCGCGCGCGAAGGGATCGAGTTCATCACGCGCGACCAGTGGACGCCCGAACAGTGCCGATGGCTCGAGGAGTATTTCGCCCGCGAGGTCGAGCCCGTGCTGAGTCCGCTCGCGCTCGATCCGGCACGGCCGTTCCCGAAGATCCTGAACAAGAGCCTGAACTTCGCGGTCGTCGTCGAGGGCGAGGACGATTTCGGCCGTGACAGTGGCCTCGCGGTCGTGCAGGCCCCGCGCTCGCTGCCCCGGATCATTCGGCTGCCCGACTTTCTCGGTGGGCGCGGCTTCGTGTTCCTCGGGACGATCGTCGAGACCTTCGTGTCGCACCTGTTCGACGGCATGCGGGTGCGCGGCTGCTATCAATTCCGCGTGACCCGCAACAGCGACCTGTACGTCGAGCCCGAGGAGGCCGACGACTTGCTGGCCGCGGTCGAGGGCGAATTGGCGTCGCGCCGCTACGGCGACGCGGTCCGGCTCGAGACCGCCCACGACTGCCCCCGCGACATCCTCGACGTGCTGCTCGGCCAATTCTCGCTGACCGAGGACGACCTGTATCGGGTCTCCGGTCCGGTGAATCTCAATCGGCTGATGGCGGTCTACGATCTCGTCAGCCGCCCGGACCTCAAGTACCCCTTGTTCGCGCCGAGCGTGCCGGAGCGTCTGCGGGCGCCGGCCGATCCTTTCGCCGCCTTGCGCGACGGGGACGTGCTGCTCCACCACCCGTTCGAGTCGTTTGCGCCGGTCGTGGATTTCATCCGGCACGCCGCCGCGGATCCGAGCGTGCTCGCGATCAAGCAGACGCTCTACCGTGCCGGAAGCGACTCGAGCATCGTGCAGGCCTTATGCGACGCCGCGCTCGCGGGCAAGGACGTGACGGTGATCATCGAACTCCAGGCCCGGTTCGACGAAGAGGCGAACATCGACATCGCGACGAAACTGCAGGAAGCGGGTGCGCACGTGATGTACGGGGTGGTCGGCTACAAGACCCACGCGAAACTCGTCTTGGTGGTGAGGCGCGAAGAGCAGGGCCTGCGGCGTTATTGCCACCTCGGGACCGGGAACTACCATGCGCGCACGGCGCGCGCGTACACAGATTACGGGCTCCTGACCGCCGACGAGGCGATCGGCGAGGACATCCATCAGATCTTCCTGCAGTTGACCGGCCTGACCCGCAGCCCGCGATTGCGCAAGCTCCTGCACGCGCCGTTCACGCTGCAGAGCGCCTTGCTGGAGAAGATCGACCGCGAAATCGACAATGCCCGCGCCGGTCGACCGGCCCGCGTGATCGCGAAACTGAACGCGTTGACGGAGCCGAAGATGATCCGGGCGCTGTACCGGGCCTCGCAGGCGAACGTCGACGTCGACCTGATCGTCCGCGGGGTGTGCTGTCTACGACCCGGTGTCGCCGGCGTTTCCGAGCACATCGCGGTCCGCTCGATCGTCGGCCGTTTCCTCGAGCACTCCCGCGTGTATTACTTCGAGAACGGCGGTGAACCCGAGGTCTTCTGTGGCAGCGCCGACTGGATGGACCGCAACCTCTACCGACGCATCGAGGTCGCTTTTCCGGTCGAGGACGCCGCCTTCCGACGCCGCGTGATCGAGGAGCTCGAACTGTATCTGCGCGACGACTGCGAGAGCTGGAAACTGGATGGGAACGGCCGGTACGAGCGCCCGTCCGGCGCCACCGGCCTGAGCGCGCAAACCCGGCTGCTGCAGGCGTACGCCGGACGCCCTGGCGGCGGCGACGCCTGAGCGCGCGAGGGATCAACCAAAGCTCAGCCTGAATCCCGCGGCCTTCAGGTATTGCCGCTCCTGGACCAAGTCCTCGATCGTCAAGGGATGCTCCTTCATCCAACGAGCCGGCAGATCCAACGCGAGATGGCGTCCTTTGACGCGTAATCGCACGTCGGGCAGCGGCGCGGCGCTGCGTCCCCGGTGCAGCAGGACCGCGAGGCGCAGCAGCACGATGAGGTACTCGCCCAGCCGGTCCCAGGGCGGCACGAGGTCCTCGAGCATCTCCAGCGCGAATTGCCGGCGGTGGCCGCCGACCAGGGCCGCGAGCAGCAACTGCTCCTCGCGCGGGAACCCCGGCATGTCCGCGTGCTCGAGCAAGTAAGCGCTGTGGCGCTGGTATTTCGAATGGGCGATGTCGAGGCCCGTCTCGTGCAAGCGGGCGGCCCAGCGCAGCGCGAGTTCGGCGAGCGGGTCCTCGAGTCCCCACTCCGACTCGACCTGCGCGAGCAGCGCGACCACGGTCGCTTCGACGCGATCGGCCTGCCGCGCATCGACGTGATAGCGCGCTTCCATCGCGCGCACGCTGCGCACGCGCGCATCCTCGTCGGTGAAGCGCCCCATCAGGTCGTACAGGAGTCCCTCGCGCATCGCGCCCTCGGCGATCCGCAGACGCTCGATCGAGAGGCTCTCGACCAGTTCGAGCAGGATCGCGAAGCCGCTCGGGAAGACCGGGGCGCGCTCCGCGTCGACGCCGAGGGACTCGAGGCGGGCGACGTTCCCGGCGGCGAGCATCCGCTCCTCGATCCGGCGGAGATTCGCCGCGGTGATCCACGGCTCCTCGGGGACCAAGCGGCGCAAGGCCTCGCCAATCACCCGGACCGTACCGGAGCTGCCGAACGCCTCGAGCCAGCCCAGCTTGCGATAGCTCTCCAGGATCGGCTCCAGTTCGAGACGCACCGCGGTCCGCGCGCGCTCGATGCGCTTCGGCGTGACCCGGCCGTCATCGAAGATCGCGGCGAGCCCGACGCAGCCGACGGACAGGCTCTCGAGCAGGATGGGCTCGAAGCCCTGTCCGATCACCATCTCGGTCGAGCCGCCGCCGATGTCGATGACCAGCCGCCGATTGGGGTTCAGCGGACTGGTGTGGGTGACGCCGGAATAGATCAGGCGCGCTTCCTCGAGGCCGGAAATGATCTCGATCGGGTGGCCGAGGGCGGCGCGGGCGCGCTCGAGGAACCAGCGTTTACGCCGCGCGCGGCGCAGCGCATTCGTGCCGACGACCCGGACGCTGTCCGCGTGCATCGCACGCAGGCGCTCGCCGAAACGCTGCAGGCAGCGCAAGGCCCGCCCCATGGCCGCCTCGTCGAGCCGGCCGCTCTCGTCGAGACCGGTCGCGAGCCGCACGGTCTCGCGCAGCCGATCGAGGATCAGCAACTGGCCGTGCGAGTGCCGCGCGACCACCATGTGGAAACTGTTGGATCCGAGATCGACGGCCGCGAGCACGTCCGGAACGGCACGCCCGCTAGTCATCCCTCGAGCCGCTCGAGCTTACGCCGAGAACGACGAACCGCAGCCGCAGGTAGTCTTCGCGTTCGGATTACGGATCACGAACTGCGCGCCTTCGAGATCTTCCTTGTAATCGATCTCGGCACCCATCAGGTACTGCGCGCTCGTCGGATCCACGAGCAGCGTGACGCCGCTGTTCTCGATCTGGAAATCGCCTTCCTCGACGTTCTCGTCGAACGTGAAGCCGTATTGAAAGCCCGAACAGCCGCCGCCGGAGACGAACACCCGCAGCTTCAGCTTCGGGTTCGCTTCCTCGCGGATCAGCTCACCGACCTTGCCCGCCGCAGCGTCCGTGAACAGCAAGATCGACGGCGGTGCCGGCGGCGCGTCCGAAATGACGTTGAGAGTGTCCATGGGTGGCATTTTACGCTTCGCGCGTCGCCGGGGCAAAATCGCGCCCTCATCGGCCCTGCGGGTCCCCGCCTGCGGCCCGACCGCCGGCGACCCCGGGTGCCGGCGCATCGACCGGCCCGGCCGGCGTCCGGTGGATCAGCTGGCCGTTGATCTGCGCGCCGACCGCGGTCTCGATCGTTTCGTAGGACACGCTCCCCAGGACGCGCGCTTTGGGCCCGAGTTCGACGCGCTTGGCGACTTCGATGTCGCCCGTGACCACCCCGTTCAGGATCACGTTCGCGACCTTGACCGAACCGTCGATGCAGCCCTGCTCGCTGACGACCAGCGTCGCCGAGAGTTCCGGATCGCCCGTCACGTTCCCGTTGATCCGGCCGTCGAGATGCAGCCCGCCGCCGCCGAATTCGACGTCGCCGACGATCCGGGTCTGCGCGCCGATCAGCGTGTGGATCCGCGGCAGCTTACGGCGCTTGCGTTTGTTGAACATTCCGTCCCCCTTTCATCGCCCCGCGCGGCGCGCCGTCCGCTTCCGAGGACAAGCCCTGCGTCCTCCACAGGAACGCCTGGCGATACTCCCGACCCGCGCCGTCGCGCAAGACGACGCCGATGCGCTCGGGCGCAAAGCCGGGCGGCAACTGCAACACCTCGTCGAAGTTCTGGAAGTCGCGGAACGAGTACCGCAGGCTCGCCCGGTGTGCGCGGGAGACCTGCGCGAACGACAGGCGGCTCTCGCGACCGCCGCGGCGGCCGAGCAGCGTGAGCGCGATGCGTCCGGCGACGGTGGCGGTCGGCGAGCCGACCTGCATCAGCATGAACTTGAGGCGAAACTGCCTCGGCGCCGGCAACGGGACGATTTGCATCTGCTGCACTTTGGCCTTGACGATCGAGTCCGGTTGCACGAGCCCGCGATAGAACGCGAGGCTCTGATTGAGTCGGGCGATCTGGCCCTGCTGGTCCGCGAGATTGCGCTCGAGCTGCGCGTCTCGCTCGCGATCGACGCGTCGGGCGATGTCGGCCGCGGCGATCTCGGCGCGCTGCCGCGCGTTATCGCGTTCGAGCGACCGGATCCGCCGGCTCGCGGCCCAAGCGTCGCGGGTCGCGTCGATCACGTCGTACCCGGCCACGGCGCGGCCCAGCTCGAACGCGGCGTAGGCGCCGAACACGGCGATGCCGATCGCCGCGCCGAGCAGCAGCGCGCGGCGTTTCGGCGCATAACGGCGCACGACCAATTGGCGCGTGGGATCCGCCATCGGCTCAGGCTTCGTCGACCCGCGGGGCCAGGAAATCGTGACATTACACGAACCGATCGAGGTTCTGTGAGACGATAGCGGGGATGACGTCCGGGCGTCGCCGATCGGCGACGAGGGATGCGCAGCGGCGGCGCGAGATGCGGCGGCTGCATCACCTATCGAGGAACCGACGATGCTGTGGTTGAAAGCGTTTCACGTGATCGCGATGGTCACCTGGTTCGCCGGCTTGTTCTATCTGCCGCGCTTGTTCGTCTATCACGCCGAGACCGCCGATCCGCCGGGCCTCGCGCGCTTCGAGACGATGGAGCGCCGGCTCTTCAAGCTGATGACGATCGGCGGCGCGGCGACGATCGCGCTCGGGATCGCGCTGCTCGCGAGCGCTCCGACGGGGCTCCGGTCGTACTGGCTGCACGCCGGCTGGCTGCACGCGAAGCTCGGCTGTGTCGCGTTGCTGATCGCGTACCACGTGCAGTGTTATCGACTGATGCGCGCGTTCGCGCAAGGGCGCAATCGCCGCTCGTCGCGCTGGTTCCGGGTGTTCAACGAGATTCCGTCGCTGCTCCTGATCGCGATCGTCGTGCTGGTGGTCGTGCAGCCGTTCTGAGACGGCGCGCGATTCAGGAGACCGCGTCGATCTCGGGCCACCACTGCGGGTACGGCGGGAGACCGCCCGGGAACAGCAGCACGCCGAGTTCGTGCAATGCGCGCACGTAGACGCGGCGCTTGAAATAAACCACCTCGCGCACCGGCGTCCAGTACTCCGCCCAGCGCCAGCGATCGAACTCCGGTTGCTGGGTCGTATCGAATCGCAAGCGCGACTCGTCGCTGACGAGACGCAGCAGATACCAGCGTTGCTTCTGACCGATGCAGCGATCGCGAACGTATTGGCGGGGCAAGCGGTAGCGCAACCATCCGCGGGTGGCGCCGAGGACTTCCACGTCGCTCGGCTCGAGACCGATCTCTTCGTTCAATTCCCGGAACAGCGCGTCCTCGACGCGTTCGCCGCGGTTGACGCCGCCCTGCGGGAATTGCCAGCCGCGGCCGCCGACGCGCCCGCCGAGGAACACGGCCCCGGAGTCTCGGGTGAGCACGATCCCGACGTTCGTGCGAAATCCGTCTTTGTCGATGGTGTCGACCTTTGATTCTATCGACATGATCCCGCATTGTTCCATATCGAGCGCCGGTTTGGCGCTCCGCCACGACCGCGACGATCGTCCGCCGCGGCCGGCGACCGGGGGTTCAACCCGACCCCGCCTGGACCCGATTGCGGCCAAGCGCCTTCGCCCGGTACAGCGCCGCGTCGGCGTCGGCGAGCAAGCGGCTCGCGAGCGCCGCCAGATCGGTGTCGTAGCGACTCGGCGCGAGGGCGGCCGCACCGATCGATACCGTCACTATCCTGCTGGTAACGGGCGTCAAAGGTACGGCTTCTCCGGCGATCACGCTGCGAATTCGCTCCGCGACGATGACCGCCTCGGCGACCGAGGCATCGGGCAGCAGCACGGCCAGTTCATCGCCGCCGAACCGGGCGGCGGTGTCCATGCTGCGAATCTGACCCTCGATCCGCTGGGCGATCTCCCGTAACGCATGATCGCCCGCCAAGTGGCCGTACGCATCGTTGATCCCCTTGAAGCGATCGATGTCGATCATCAGGCAAGCGACCGACCCGCTGCGGCGTTGCGCGCGGCCGAGTTCTTCCTTGATGCGCTGTTGCAGGTACCGGCGGTTGTGCCAGCCGGTCAGGAAATCGGTGATTCCGGCACGCAACAAGCGCGCGCGATTGATGGCATTCTCGATGCACAGAGCGATGATCGCGCCGAGATGCGCGAGAAAATCGGTGCCGTGGTGCCGGGTGAACCGGACCGGGTCGCGGCTGCCGAGGCACAGCGCGCCGATCGCCCGGTCTTTGCGCGGCAATGCGATCAGCGCGACGCTGCGAAGTTCGCCTCCCGCCGGGAACAGCAGCCGGTGGTCGGCCCCGACGAACGGTCCCAGCCAGGGCTTTTGCGAGATCGTCAGCTGCGGCGCGAGTCCCACCAGCGAGTCGACGAACGCGACCTGGCGGAATTCCTCGGGGCGGTCGCCGCCGGCGGCCAGGAGGTGGCGGATCTCGTGCTGCGGATCGAGCAGCACCAGGCTCAGCGCTTCCAGGCCGAAGGACGCCCGCAATCCCTCGACGACCTCGTGCAGCAGTTGGGGCAAGGTATCGGCCCGCAGCAAGGCCAATTCGCGCTCCTGGGTTCGCTTCAAGATCGCCGCGTTCTGGGTAGCCTCGGCCGTCAGTTCGGCAAGCCGCCGGCGCAGTTCCTCGAGTTCCGGCGACGCGCGCTCTTCGGACACGAGCTCAGCCGGCCCGTGACGCGGCGCGGACGTCGAAATAGGCCCGTCCGCGGTCCATCATCGCGGCGAAGCCGGCCGCATCGCCGCTCGCGACCGCGGCGACCAATTTATCGACCGCTTCGCGCAGTGCCTGGAGCGATTCGCCGCCGTACTCATTCAAGCTCTGGATCTCGAAGTACAAGTCGGGGCTCTCGACCGCGACGCGGCTCGCGACGTCGAGCTGCGCGTCGAACGTCGTGCTCGACAGCCGCGCGAGCCGCGGCGCGGCCTCGCCGCTCTCCGCGAGCGCCGTGAAGAAGGCGATGTTCAGCGCGTGCGACAGACCCAACACGTACGCGATCAGACGATCGTGCTCGTCGAGGGTCATCACGACGCGCTCGGCCATCGTCGGCGCGAACAGCGCCTGCGCCTCGCGCAACGCGTCCGCGTTGCCCAGATCGATGAAGATCACGTGCCGCCCCGACAACAGCTCGGTGTCGGGGCCGAACATCGGATGGATCGAGGTCGCCCGGCACCCCGCGCGGGTCAGCGCGTCGAGGCCCGCGCGCAGCGGCGTCTTCAAGCTCCCCAAATCGAAGATCACGCCGCGCGGCGCGCGTTCGGCGAGCGCCTGCAGCAATCCCGCGGTCACGCCGAGCGGCGTCGCGAGCACGATCAGGTCCTGCTCCAACGGGTCGGCGCGCCAGTCGGGGACGAAATCGAACGTCGGGTCGGCGCCCGCCGGATCGGCGATCGCGACTCGGAACCCCTGCGACGCCAGGAAGTCCGCGAACCAGCTGCCCATCTTGCCCCGACCGCCGATCACGAGCGCCCGCTTGCCGCTACCTTGCGCCTGCGCCGCGACGCGCGCGCGCTCCTGGGTCGTGAGCGAGGATTCGATCAGGAGCTGCAGGAGCGACTCGACGAGGTCCGGCGACACCCGCGCCCGCGCGGCGGCCTCGCGGCCCCGCAAGATCACCTCGCGCTCGCGCGCGAAATCGCGGGTCGGCCGCCCGGTCGCCCGCTTGACGGCGGCCACCTGCTCACTCAGCGCCTGACGGCGTGCGACCAACTCGACCAGCTGGGCGTCGATCCCGCTCAGCGCCTCGCGCAATTCGTCCAAGTTCATCCCGGTCGATTCCTCGATGAAGCGCCGCGCTTGCGGCGGCGGCGTTCAGATTCCTTTTAGCGATCGCCCGCACGGATCGCAAGGCACGCGCGCGTGACGCGCGGGTCCCGAACCCTATAACATTCCCCGAATGGAGACTCTACCCGATCCCCTGGCCACGAACCCGCTCGCGATCGTCGCGGCTTGGCTGCGCGACGCCGAGCGCGATGCCGCGCAACCCAACCCGAACGCGATGGTGCTCGCGACCGCCGATTCGGACGGCCGGCCATCGGCGCGCGTCGTGCTCTGCAAGGACATCGATCCCGGCGCGGGGACCATTTCCTTCTATACGAACTATCGGTCCCGCAAGGGCCGCGAACTCGAGGCGAACCCGCACGCCGCGATCGTCTTTCACTGGGACCACCGCCATCGGCAGGTCCGCGCGGAGGGACGGGTCGAACGCTTGCCGGCCGCCGACAACGACCGTTACTTCCAGTCGCGCCCCTGGCAGAGCCGGCTCGGCGCTTGGGCGAGCCGCCAGAGCGAACCGGTGGAATCGCGCGCGGCGCTGATCGCCGCGGTCGCGGCGACCGCGCAGCGATTCGGGATCCCCTACGGCGGTCCGGGCACGCCGGAGCCGGAATCCATCGCGGCGGACGTGCCCCGGCCGGAGCACTGGGGTGGCTATCGTCTGCGCGTCGAGGCCCTGGAACTGTGGGTCGAGGGGGATTTTCGGATCCACGATCGGGCGCGCTGGACACGCTCCCCGGCGGGCGGCTGGCAAGCGACGCGCCTGCAACCCTGAGGCCGCGGCCTCGCCGCGGGTCCGGCTCGACGCCGGCACCGGCCGGCCGCTTACGCCCCCGGGCGCAGCGCCCGCAGTACGGGTTCGTGCAAGCGGCCGTTGGTCGCGAGCACGCTGGTCGACGCGAGCGTGATCGGCCGCCCCTCGAGGTCGGTGAATCGACCGCCGGCTTCCGCAACGATCGCGACCGCGGCCGCGATGTCGAGCACGTTCACGTCGCTCTCGACGACGGCATCGATCTTGCCGGCCGCGAGCAGGTGATAGTGGAGGAAGTCGCCATAGCCGCGGATTCGCGCGACGCGCGCGACCAGCGCCCCGTACGCGGGCCAGCGATCGCCGCTCGCGAGCGTGCGTAGATTCCCGGACGAGAGCGCCGCGTCCTCGATCGTCGCGACGTCGCTCACCGAGAGCCGCTCGCCGTTCAGGTACGCGCCCTGGCCCCGCTCGGCGTGCGCGAGTTCGCCGTAGATCGGCGCGCTGGAGACGCCGAGCACGATCTCACCCGCGCGCATCAGCGCGATCTGCGTCGAGAACATCGGGTACTCGCGGATGAACGCCTTGGTGCCGTCGATCGGATCGACGAGCCACAGACATTCCGCGCCGGTCTTGCTGCCGCCGGTTTCCTCGCCGAGGAATCCGTGGCTCGGGAACCGCGCCGCCAGGACTTCGCGGATCGCGACTTCGCAGCGCCAATCCGCCTCGGTGACCGGTGATTTGTCCTCCTTGAGCCGGATCTCGAGATTGCGCCGGTAGAGCGCGCGCGCGATCTCGGCGGCCGCGGCCGCGGCATCGAGCGCCGCTTGCAGTTCGCGCGAAGGATTCATCGGGGCTGCACTCCGCGGCGGGCTGACGCCGACGATCGGCCGACCCGCCGGCGCTTACCTTGACAGAAACCGCGCTCGCCGCCTACCGTCCGAGCCCCGACCGTACTTTAGAAAGGCATCCGATGGGACACCGGCTGAGCAAGATCTACACGCGCACCGGCGACGATGGCACGACCGCCCTCGGCGACGGCACCCGCGTGAGCAAGGACCATCCTCGCGTCGAAGCGTTCGGCACCGTCGACGAGGCGAACAGCGCGATCGGCCTCGTGCTCGCGGTCGCCGGGTTGCCAGACCCGGTGCGCGACTGCCTGACGCGCGTGCAGCACGACCTGTTCGATCTCGGCGCCGAACTCTGCATACCCGGACACCGGGTGATCGGGGCGGCCCAGATCGAGCGTCTGGAGGGCGATCTCGACGCGTTCAACGCGACGCTGCCGCCGCTGAAGGAATTCATCCTCCCCGGGGGCGGTCCGGCGGCCGCAGCCTGTCATCTCGCGCGCACGATCTGCCGGCGCGCCGAGCGGCGCGCCTGGTCGCTCGCCGCAACGGAGACCGTGGCCGGCGAAGCCTTGATCTACCTGAATCGCTTGTCGGATTTGCTGTTCGTGCTCGCGCGCATCGCCGCTCGGGCCGAGGCCGGTCGCGAATCGCTGTGGCGCGGAACGTCTCCGGACGCCGCCAAGAATCAACCGCGCGACTGATCGGCGCGAGCGCGCAGCGCGAGCGCGACCAGCCGTCGCGTGCGCGGCCAGTCGAACGCCGGGCCCGGATCCGTCTTGCGCCCGGGCGCGATGTCGCTATGGCCGACGAGCCGCTCCGGGGACAAGCTCGGATAGGCGACACACAGCGCAGCGACGACTTGCGCGAGCACCCGGTACTGGGCATCTTCGTACGGGATCCGATCGGCGCCTTCGAGTTCGATGCCGATCGAGAAATCGTTGCACGCCTCGCGCCCCCGGTAGCTCGACCGCCCGGCGTGCCACGCCCGCGCGGTGAACGGCACGTACTGGATCACCTCGGCGCTGCGGCGGATCAACAGGTGCGCCGAGACCCGCAGGCCGCACACCTCGGCGAAGTACGGGTGTTCCCCAGCGGGCAGCGAGTTCGTGAACAGCTGGTCGATCCACGGCCCGCCGAACGCGCCGGGCGGTAGACTGATGCCGTGAACCACGATCAAGTCGATCGATGCCCCCGCCGGACGCGCATCGCAATTGGGCGACCGCAGCTCGCGCGCGCCGAGCAACCGCCCCGCTCGCGCGTCGACTTCGTACGCGGGTAATCGCGTCGGTGTGCGTTCCATCCCGTCTCCTTCGCGATCAGCATATGCGAAAATCCCGTCCGTCATGAATCCGCCTCTTTCCGCTCCGTCCTCGCCCGCCGCGACCGGCGCCGGCCTGGTTCCCCGGGATCTGCGCGTCGTGTGGCATCCGTGCACGCAGATGAAGGATCACGAATCGCTGCCGCCGATCGCGATCCGGCGCGGGGAAGGCGTCTGGCTCGAAGATTTCGAGGGCAATCGCTATCTCGATGCGGTGAGCTCCTGGTGGGTGAACCTGTTCGGGCATGCGAACCCGCGCATCGCCGCCGCCGTCGCCGAGCAAGCCCGGACGCTGGAACACGTGATCTTCGCGGGCTTCACCCACGAGCCGGCGATCCGGGTCGCCGAGCGCCTGGTATCGATCGCACCGCCGGGACTCGGGCGCTGCTTCTTCGCGGACAACGGATCGGCCGCGGTCGAGGTCGCGTTGAAGATGAGCTTTCACTACTGGCGCAACCGCGGCAAGGAGCGCAAGACCCGATTCGTCGCGCTCGCGAACGGCTATCACGGCGAGACGCTCGGCGCGCTCGCGGTCGGGGACGTCGAGCTGTACAAGTCGCTCTACCGACCGATGTTGATGGACGTGATCATGGCGCCGTCCCCGGATTGCTACGAGCGCGAGCCGGGGGAATCCTGGGAGAGCCATTCCCTGCGCCGCTTCGAGTCGATGGAACGGATCCTCGAGCGGCAGGCCGATGAAATCGCCGCGGTGATCGTCGAGCCGCTGGTGCAATGCGCCGGTGGGATGCGGATGTACCATCCGGCCTATCTTGCGCGGCTGCGCGCGGCCTGCGACCGCTACGGCGTGCACTTGATCGCGGACGAGATCGCGGTCGGATTCGGACGCACCGGTACGATGTTCGCGTGCGAGCAGGCGGGGATCGCACCCGATTTCCTGTGCTTGTCGAAGGGGCTCACCGGCGGATTCCTGCCGATGTCCGTCGTGCTGACCCACGACGAGGTCTACGACGCGTTCTACGACGAATACACGTCCCTGCGGGCCTTCCTGCATTCCCACAGCTACACCGGTAACCCGCTCGCGTGCAGCGCGGCGCTCGCGACGCTCGACCTGTTCGCCGAACAGGATCCGCTGGAATCGAATCGCGCGAAATCCACGCGGCTCGGGCGCCGCGCGCGGGAACTCGAAGGGCATCCGCACGTCGCCGAGGTTCGGCAATGCGGGATGATCGTCGCGATCGAAATGGTGAAGTCGAAGGCGACGCGAGAACCCTTCCCGTGGCAGGAGCGGCGGGGCCTGCGCGTCTATCGACACGCACTCTCCCGCGGCGTGCTGTTGCGTCCGCTCGGCAACGTGATCTACTTCATGCCGCCCTATGTGATCGACGAGGCCGGGATCGACTTGATCACGAGCGTCGCTGCCGAGGGCATCGAGCTCGCGACGTGCGACTGACGCGGCTGTACGTCGATGCGCCGCTCGACCCGGGCGGCCTGCTGGAACTGCCCGCGGACGCCGCCGCGCACGTCGCGCGCGTGCTGCGAGCGCGCGACGGCGACCCGGTCGTGCTGTTCAACGGCGACGGTCGCGAGTTCGAGTCGCGGATCGAGACCGTGCGCGGCATGCGGGTCGCGGTCGCGATCGGCGCGGCGCACGCCATCGCGCGTGAGTCGCCGATCGCACTCACGCTGCTGCAGTGTCTGCCGCGCGGCGACCGGATGGATTGGATCGTGCAGAAGGCGACCGAGCTCGGCGTCGCGCGCATCGTGCCCCTGGTGAGCCGTCGCAGCGTGGTGAAGCTCTCGGCGACGCAAGCCGAATCCAAGGTGGCCCACTGGCGTGCGATCGCGGTGGCCGCCTGCGAACAGTCCGGGCGCAATCGGGTGCCGACGATCGACGCACCGCGCGGGCTCGACGAGCACCTGGGCGCGATCGGCGCTGCGGGCATGCGCTTCGTGTTCGATCCGGATGCCTCGCCGCAGGCCGCGCCGGCGGCGCGGGCGGATGCCGCAGCGCCGACCGCGCTCGACTTCGCGATCGGCCCGGAAGGAGGATTCGAGCCGCAGGAGCTCGACGGCTTGCGCATCGCCGGATTTCACGGCGTGCGCCTGGGACCGCGGATCCTGCGCACCGAAACCGCCGCGCTCGCGGCGCTCGTGTGGCTGCAGACGCGGTTCGGCGATCTGCGCGGCGCCTAGACCGGGCCGCCCCGCCGTCCGCGACCCGGCGCGCCGCACGCCATTCAGGCGGCCGAGGACGTCTCGGCGCGGATCAACGGCAGGCTGCGCGGGTGCGTGCGCTGGATGAAGTCGATGAACTGCTCGCGGATCTGGCAGCGCAGATCCCAGGACTTCGACGAGTCGGCCGAGGTCGCGAGCACGCGCAACTGCATCGAGCGTTCGTTCGAGTCGGTCACCTGCAGGTTCCAGAAGCGCCCGTCCCACAGCGGATTGCCCTCGATGATCCGCTGCAGCGCCTCGCGGCCGCGCTCGACCGGAAACGAATAGTCGACCCAGACGCAGACCGTGCCGAGGAGCGCCGAGGAGTTCCTCGTCCAGTTCTGGAACGGCTTCTCGATGAAGTAGCCGAGCGGAACCACCAGCCGTCGATCATCCCAGATCCGCACCACCACGTAGCTTAAGGTGATTTCCTCGATCCGGCCCCACTCGCCCTCGACGATCACCACGTCGTCCTGACGCATCGGCTGGGTGAGCGCGATCTGGAGTCCGGCGAACAGGTTCGAAAGCGTCTTCTGCGCCGCGATGCCGGCGACGATGCCGATGATCCCGGCCGAGGCAAGCAGGCTCGTGCCGAGGTGCCGCGCCGCCGAGAACAGCATCAGCACGGAGGCCGCCGCGAACACCCCGATCACCACGCGGATCATCCGTCCCATCACGTGTACCTGCGTGTACACCTTGCGCGCATGCAGGTTGTCCTGCGCGTCGAGGTCGAAGCGCGCGAGCAACGCACGCTCCGAGACACCGACCGCCTGGAACAGCGCCCACGCGATCGCCGCGGTCAACAGCACGCTCGTGCCCTTCGCGACGAACCCGGCGTACCGCGCCGGCAGACCGAGGATCGGCAATGCGAAGATCACGCCGAGCACCGGGACGACGATCCGCAGGCTGCGACCGAGCAGCATCGCGATCACGTCGTCGAGACGGTTCTCGGTCTTCGCGGCCCAAGCCTCGAGCCACCGGTCGAGCACGTGCGTGCCGCGTTGCATGCTCCACACGAACGCGGCGAACAAGCCCAGATCGAGCAGACGGTCCACGATCTCGGGCAACGGGGCCCCGGCCCCGCCCGGGGCGCGGACGAGCAGTGCGATCATCACGAGATAGGCGGCCACGATCCAGATCGCGAGGTACAGCGGCTTGCGCAGCGCGTCGAAGACGCGGCCGCGCAGTTCCGACACCGTGCCGCCGCGGCGAACGCCGCGCAGCGCATAGGCGGCTATCGCGGTCGCGGCGATCGCGGCGATCAGGAACGCGGCCGCGACCCCGAGATCCGTCGCGCTCAGCGCGCCCAGCATCGGACGGTCGGCGCCCGGACCGATCAACCGCGCGATCCATGCGCGCACGATCAGGTCGAACGTCGCCGGAAATCCGGCGAATGGGCCAATGCCCAGGAAAGCGGGTCTTCCGGTCATGGTCGATCCTCGAGATGGAGGCCGGCGTGCGCGACGCGCACCCCGGGCGGCGGCCTCGGCCGGGCTGCGCGCGCGCAGCGGGCCGGCAAATCCGTGCGATCAAATGTCGACGGCTCCGACTCCACCTTAGCGAAATCGCGCCGGCCCGGTCAAACCGCGTCAACGCGGCGCGGCGTCCTCCGCAACGAGCCGCGCGCTACGATCGAGTCCGCCACCCCGCCAGAGATAGAGCGCGAGGAGCGGCTCCGTGCCGGTGCGCATTGCGTGGATCTCGCCGCTCTCGTGCAGGACCGCCGCGCCCGGCAACCGCACGGTCCACGGTTCGCGTCCCCGCTGCCATTCGGCCGTGCCCGCGAGCGGCACGTAGATCTCCTCGGCCGGATGGCGATGACCCGGGTAGTGGATCCCGGGACCGAGCAGCAGCAAGCCGCAGGACAACCGTGCGCAGCGAACCGGCGCATGGGGCCCGAGGAATTCGGTCCACGCGTAGTTCGCGAGGAATCGGGGATCGACCTGCGTCTTCGAGTACGTCTGTCGCCACAGCAGATCCGGCACGGCGCGGGCGAGTGCGGCCGCGAGGCGCTGATCGAGCACCCGGCTTCGCGCCACCGCGTCCGCGAGGAAACGCAGCACCGGCAAGGGGCGCGCGGCACGCCGCCGCGGCGGCGCGGCCGCGCACGCCCAGCGGGGCCATTCGTCGAGGAAGCGCGCGAGTTCCGGCGCCTGCAACCGGGCGAGCCGCGCGCGAGCGGCACGCAGCAGTTCGAGCAGGTTCCCCGTTCGCCTGTCCACGCGCTCAGCCGAGCACGGAGGTTTCTTCTGCGATCATCTGCTCCAGCCGCTGCAGATCGGGGACCAGCGGCGCTTCGTTGACCATGCGGACCTGGCAGATCACGGGCGCGCGCTCGGGGAAGCCGCGCGACGGGTCGGGCCGGATCACGTCGGCGTTCACGCGCACGAGCTGCGGAAAGCCCTGCGTCAGGATGCCGAAACACCCGGACTGCAGCTGGTCGTCGATCGCGTTGAAGATGACGACCCGGGTGCGGCCCGACACCACCGGTATCGCCTGCCCCAGGGCGCCCTCGAAGGAAACCACCGGAACCTGGGTTTCGTTCCAGGTCACGAGGCCTAGGTACCATGGCGGCGCGTTCGTCATCGGCACCGGCGCCTGGAATCCGATGACCTCGGCGACGCAGGCCCGTGGCACGATCAAGCGTTCGCCGACCAGCGGGACCAGCAAGCTGTACAGTTCGTCACGCAAGTTCGACATGCGCGGCTCCGGACTTCACTGGCCGACCGCGTTGCGGCGATTCACCAGCGGCTCGATCGCATCGAGCAGCTGGCTCTCCTGATACGGCTTGCCGAGGTAATCGTTGACGCCGAGCTCGATCGCGCGCGCGCGATGCTTTTCGCTGACGCGCGACGTGACCATCACGATCGGCACGTCGCGCAGCCGCGGTTCGTTGCGGACGTGCGCGGCGACTTCGTAGCCGTCCATCCGCGGCATCTCGATGTCCAGCAGGATCACGTCCGGCTTGAGATCCTGCAGGACCGAGACGGCTTCGACGCCGTCCTTCGCGGTCACGACGCGCATGCCGTTGCGTTCGAGGAGCCGCTGCGTGACGCGTCGCACCGTGATCGAGTCGTCGACGACCAGCGCCACGGTGCGCCGCTCGCGGTGCTCGGTCATCACGTCGGCCGGCCGCGCTCGCCATTCCGAGCGCACCAACGCACCCATGTCGAGGATGATCACGATCCGACCGTCGCCGAGGATGGTCGCGCCGGCGACGCCGCGGATCGCGGATATCTGCGGTCCCAGCGATTTCACGACGATCTCGCGGCTGCCGACCAGTTCTTCCGTCACCAACGCCGTCGAGTGCTCGCCGGCGCGGATCAGCACGACCGCCATCGACACGTCGGTCTCCGGCAGCGGCGTTGGCCCGAGCCCCACGAAATTACCCAGATGCTGGAATCGGTACTTCTGGCCGCCGTACTCGAACAACGGGCCGTCGCGCCCGAGGTGGCGCGCGACGATGCTGCGCGGCAGGCGAACGACGCCCTCGACGGTCGCGAGCGGCAACGCGTAGGTTTCCTCGCCGACCCGCACGATCAGCGCCTGGCTGATCGCGAGCGTGAACGGCAAGCGGATCGTGAATCGAGTGCCCTTGTCGAGCGTCGACTCGATGAACAGACCGCCGCCGAGCTTCTTCACCTCGGTGGCGACGACGTCCATGCCGACGCCGCGGCCCGCCGACTGGGTCACGCGCCCCGCCGTGCTGAAGCCCGGTTCCAAGATCAGTTGCATCGCCTCTTCGTCGGTCAGTCGAGCCTGCGGATCGAGGAGTCCGAGCGCGACCGCCTTGTCGCGGATCAGTCCGACGTGAATACCCGCGCCGTCGTCGGCGACCACGATCACGACCTCGGCACCGTCGCGCTCGAGGCTCACCGTGATCCGTCCGACCGCGGGCTTGCCGAGCGCGGCCCGCCGCTCCGGGCTCTCGATCCCGTGAACGACCGCGTTTCGCAGCATGTGTTCGAGCGGCGGCACCATCCGCTCCAGCATCTGGCGGTCGAGTTCCGCCGCGGCGCCGTCGACCGTGAGTTCGGCGCGCTTGCCGGTGTCGTTCGCCGCTTGCCGGACGAGTCGCGTGAGCCGCTGAACGTGCCGCTGGAACGGCACCATCCGCGTACGCATCAGGCCGTTCTGCAGCTCGGTGATCACGCGGGCCTGCTGGGCGAGGAGGGTCTGCGCCTCGCGCGCGAGGCTCTCGAGCAAGCCCTGGATGCTCGCGACGTCGCTCGACGTCTCCGCGAGCGCGCGGGAATACTGCTGGAGGGCGGAGTAGCGGTCGAGTTCGAGCGGGTCGAATTCGCCGCGACGGGGATCGGCGTCCGGGTGACGATGCAGGATCTGCGTTTCGGTCTCGATCTCGAGGCCGCGCAATTGCTCCTTCAACCGCGTCACCGTCCGCGCGAGTTCCGCGAGATTGAAGTCGATCGAGCCGATCTGCTGATCGAGCCGCGCGCGGAAGATGCTCACTTCGCCGGCGTTGTTCAGCATCGTGTCGAGCAAGTCCGCGTCCACCCGCGCCATTTCCGTGCGCTCGACCGGGACCGTATCGCGCCCAGGCAGCGTCGGTGCGACCGAGAGTTCGAGGCTCGACGCGGCGAGGTCGGGGACCGACGGTCCCTTCGGCGCGACCGGCGCGACCGGCGCGACCGGCGCGACCGGCGCGACCGCGGGAGGCGCCGCTGCTCCGGGCACCACGGGCTTCGCGACCACGTCCGCCGCGGGCGGTGACTGCGGTGGGTGCTCGGCGGCCGGCGCGGCAACGTCGCTCGGCGCGACCGGCGCCGGCGGCTCGACCGCGGCCGGCGGCGCGACCGCGGCCGGCGGTGCCTCGGGGAGGCCCGCGCCGAGCGCCCGGATCCGGCCGATCAGCGTCTCCGCCGCCGGCGGCCATGCGCCGGCGCTGACGAGGTCGCGCATCAGCGCCAGCTCGTCGAGACTCGCCTGCAGCACCGCGTGGGCGGACTCGGTCGCGGGGATCGTGCCGTTCGCGATCTGTATCACCAGGCTCTCGAGCTCGTGGCTCAGATCGCCCATCGGCGGGATTCCCGCCATCCGTGCGCCGCCCTTCAAGGTATGCAACTGGCGCTGCAATTCGGCGACCGGCGCCTTGTCGTTCCGATCGGCACTCCAGGCCGCGAGGGACGCTTGCGCGCTCTCGAGGAGCTCCGTGGCCTCTTCGCTGTAGATGTCGGCAATCTCGCGATCGAAGCCCTCCGGCGGCGACGGCGGCGGCGGCGGTGCGGATGCCGGTGGCGGCGCGACCTCAGGCGCCGCCATGGTCTCGGAGGCGCCGGTGGCTTCGGCGGTGATCGCCGCGGAGATCTCGATCGGCAGCACTTGCGAGGCTTCGGCATCCTCCGCCGCGCGCGCCAGTTCGACATCGAGTTCGGCGTCGAGCGCGCGAATGCGTTCGAGCAGCTTCGGCTGCTCGGCAAAGAACACCGTCGACTCTTCGATGTGCGCGACGACGTTCTCGATGGCGGCCACCGCGTCCTCGAGCACCCCGAGCGCGGCCTCCGGCAGGCCGAGGCCGCTGTCGTAGGCTTTACGCAGGTATTGGTTCAGCGGCTCGGTGACGCGGATACCGTGGCGGGCCTCGGCCATTTTCGAGCTGCCGCACAGGGTGTGAACCGCCCGATAGATCGTCTCCGGGAGGTCGTGCGGCGCGAGTCGTCCGCGCTCGGTCTGCAGATAGCGGCGGATCGCCGCGAGATGCGTCTCGGCCTCCTTGCTGAAGATGTCGTGGAGCACCGGATCCATCGCCGCCGGCGCCGGTGGCTCGACCGCGGGCGCTGGTGGCTCGGCCGGTTCGGCGTCCACGACGCCTTCCTCCAGTCCGGCGGATACCGCGTCGGTCCGGGTGTCGGCGGGCGCCTCGGCTGCTTCGCGCGAGTCGACGGACGCGTGGGCGCGGGCGATGAGTTCGTCGACCGCGGCGCGCACCGGCCGTCCGGTTTCGAGTTGCTCGATCACCTGCGGCAGTGCGTCGATCGCGGCGCGCACCACCGCGAGGATCGCCGGTGTTCGCGTGAGCGTCTTGTCGATCAACCGGTTCAACAGATTCTCGATCGACCAGGCGAGATCGCCGATCACGCGAGCGCCGACCATCCGCCCGCTGCCTTTGAGCGTGTGGAAGCTGCGCCGCATCGCGGTGAGCGAGTCGCCGTCCAGCGGATTCTGCTCCCAGAGCGCGAACCGTCGGGCGATCGCCGCCGTCTCGTCCTTGGCTTCCTCGATGAATAGCTCGACGAGTTGCGGGTCGAGCGTCGCATCGACTCCCGCCGGTGGCGGGGGCGCGGGGGGCGCCGTCGGGAGCACCACCGTATCGCGGGCTTCGAGCTTCACGGTCGCCGTCGTCTCGGCGCTCAGCGGCGCGCCGGTCGGCTCGGCCGGCAACCGCGTCGCGTAGTCCTCGGCAAGCGCCTTCACGCAGGTTTCGGCGTTGTCCAGCATGTACCACGGATCGTTCCGGCCGCTCTGGATCGTCTCCATGTAGTATTCGATGCTCACGACCGCATCGGCGACGCGTTCGAGGCGCAGCGGTTCGGGCGCGCTCGCCCCGGGTTCGATCAGCGCGCGGACGTGTACCGCGAGCGCATCCATCAATTCCGCGGCGCGCGTCTTCCCCAGCATCAACAGGCCCGCGGTGATCCCGCGCAGCAGCTGCGGCACGTTGTCGAGCCCCTGCGGGGACGCGTCGCCGGTCTTCTGGACCGCGATCGAGATCGCTTCCTTGATCCGCGCGAGATTGACGCTGCATTCGCGCAGCACCGCTTCGCTCACGAGACGGAAATCCAGATCCTCGGACTCGGCCGTGGGCGCTGCGGCGGTCGCCGGCAGGATCAACCGCACCAGTTGATCGTCCAGACTGTCTTCGACCGACAGCAGCACGCTCGCGACCTTGAGCAGCGCTTCTTCCGGAGGCGCCGCCCCGGAGGCGAGCAGTGCGCCCAGATCGGCGGTCTCGCCGCGCACCCGCTGCCGCAATTCGCCGAGGCCGAGGACACCGAGCGTGTCGCTGATCTTCTTCAGGAGCTCGAGCTGCGGAGCGAGGTCGTCGACGCGGCCGCCTCCGCGGCGGACGAAGATATCGAGCACGTCCTTGACCTTCGCCAGATCCTCCTTGATCGCGGCGCCGACGGTGCGCATGAGCTTGATGCTCGGCGCGGACAGGCTCGCGCGCTCCTGCTCGACCGCATCGTCGACCGGCAACAGATCAGCGAGCTTGAACGACGCGCGCACCGCGCCGATCCGGCCACCGCCGGCGGTCGAACGCGCGACGTAGTACAAGAGGTTGTTCAACAGTTCGACCGGCGGGCTCTCGCAATAGCGCTCCTCGCCGAGGTCGTAGAGCGCCTTGATCTGCCGATCGGCCTGACCGAGGAGCCGCTTCAACGTCGCGCTCGCCTCGAGTCCGTTCATCTGCAGGGCTTCGAGCACGGCACCGGTCACCCACCAGAACTGGAAGACCGGTTGGGTGGTCGCGACTTGCTCGAGCTTCTCCGCGACCCTCGCCATGATCTCCAGGTTCTGCTCGGTGCGCTCGCCGCGGATCAGCCCGAGCAGGCCGACTTGAAACCGCGGCCGCAATCGGCGCGCCCACAAGCCGACCGCAGCCTGCCCCTCCGCGTCGCGACGCGCCCTGGGGGTCTGGTCGGACTTCAAGTTGAGCAGCAGCAGCGTCCCTTCGGACAGCAGCGGACTGCCGCGCACCGAACGCAGGTCGTTCAGCAGCGGCAGCAGGATCAGTGCGAGGTCGCGGCCACCGGAGAGGACCCGTTCGAGATAGGACGGCAACTGCACCATCGCGCGCATCAATGCATCGAGACCCTCGATGCGCCGCTTCTCGTCGTCGGTGATCTCCAGCAGATAACGGGCGACGTGCTCCATCTCCTCCGCGAGCAGCGCCGCACCGTACACTTCGACCACGCGCAGCACGCCGTGAGCGACGTGCAGTTGCTCCGCGCAGGTCTCCAAGGACTCGCGATGGTCGGGGCGCTCGGCGTAGGCCTCCAACGCCGCACGCGCGTCACCGAGCGTCGTCGCGAGTTCCTTCGCGACGACGTGCAGCGTTTGGGAACTGATGTCGGTCATCGGTGGGTCCGGATGCGCGCCGTTCAGCTACCGAAGCCGCTGGCTTTGCGGATCCGGCCGGTGTCCCCGACCGGGACCGCGCCCGCGGGCCGCGGGTCTCCCGCGGTACCGACCGACTCCTGCAGCGCCGGCAGACGCGAGGAGGTCGAACCGACGACCGTGGTCGCGCCCGCGTCGGCCAAACGGAAGCCGGCGACGGACTTGCGCAATTGCGCCGCGAGAGCCGCGAGCTTCGACACCGACGTGGAGGTCGTCGAGGAACCATCGGCGGTCTGGCTCGAAATCTCGCGCAGCACCTGCATGTTCTTCGAGATGTTGCCCGCCGCGGCTGCCTGCTGTCGAGCGCTCGCGGAGATGTTCTGCACGAGGCTGGCGATCTGATTCGACACTTGTTCGATTTCCTCGAGCGCCGCGCCGGCGTTCTCGGCGAGCAGGGCGCCACCGACCACGTCGGTCGTGCTGCGCTCCATCGAGACCACGGCCTCGTTGGTGTCGGTCTGAATCGTGCGAACCAGCACCTCGATCTGCTTGGTTGCGTTCGCGGCGCGTTCCGCGAGCCGCTGGACCTCGTCGGCGACGACCGCGAAGCCGCGGCCCGCCTCGCCCGCCATCGACGCTTGAATCGACGCGTTGAGCGCGAGGATGTTGGTTTGCTCGGCGATGTCGTTGATGAGTTCGACGATGTTGCCGATCTCCTGGGAGCTCTCACCGAGGCGCTTGATCCGCTTGCTGGTCTCCTGGATCGTCTCGCGGATCGCGTTCATGCCGTCGATCGTGCGCCGCACGGCATCCCCGCCCTTGTGCGCGATGTCGACCGAGTGCCGCGCGACGTCCGAGCATCGCTCCGCGTTCCCGGACACCTCCTCGATCGACGCGGCCATCTCCGCGACCGACTCGCTGGCGGCCGAGATCTGCCGCGATTGCGCGGCGCTCGCCTTCGCCATGTGCGCGACGGCGGATTGCGCCTGCTTGGTTGCACCGTCGAGCTGGATCGCGCCCGCATTGATCGTCGTCACGAGCTCGCGCAGCGCTTCGATCGCATAGTTGATCGAATCGGCGATCGCGCCGGTGATGTCTTCGGTCACCGTCGCCTGGACCGTGAGGTCGCCGTCGGCGAGGTTCGACAGCTCGTCGAGCAGGCGCATGATCGCGTCCTGGTTGCGGTCGTTCTCTCGAGCACGCGTCTCGGCTTCGCGGCGCCGGTCGACCGCGTTGCGGTATACCCACACGAGTGCGGCCAGGCAGCCGAGCGCGATCGCGAGCGCGGCGACCACGCCGAGTTGCCGGATGCCGAACGCGCCGGCGCCGGCGACCGTCAGGATTCCGGCGACCAGCACCCCGAGCGCGGCCAGTCCGGCCAGCACCGGTGCGATCAGCGCCCATCGATTGGCTTCATTCTGTCCGTTCATTCGTGCCTCCGAGGACGCTCAGCTCGCCGCCTGCAGGAAACTCGCGCTCTCCAGGAGACTCTTCATGCTCAGGACCGGCCACAGCTCGCCGCCGCGCCGGAACGCGCCCGCGAGGTAGCTGTCGCAACGAATCACCGTCGGCGGCGGTTCGGCGCTGAATTCGCCTTCGGCGAAGCGCCGGAATCCGTGCACCTCGTCGACGACCAGACCGGCGGGGATTTCGCGGTGATTGACGACGACGACCCGGGAGTTCCGTCCGATCGCGGTCGTGCCACTGCCGAGGAACTGCCGCAGATCGATCAGCGGGAGGAGCTGACCGCGGACGTTCGCGAGCCCCTTGATCCACGATTTGGCGCCCGGGATCCGGGTCACCGACGGCGGGTACCCGAGGACCTCGCGCGTCTCCTCGCGAGCGATGAGAAACGTCTCCCCGCCGATCCGGAACGCGACGCCGACCCATTCGCGGCCGACCGAGGCTTCCGTGGCGACCCCCTCGTTCTTCGTGCGACTGCGCCTCTCGAGTTCGCGCAGGAGCTCGAACGGGCGATCCCGGAGGTCGCGAAGGCCGGCGCCGGCGACACCGTCGGCTCCGTTCATACCGCGAGCGCCGCTTGCGCCTTCTGCACCAGGGTTTGCACCGACACGGGCTTCACCAAGTAGTCGACGGCGCCTTGCCGCAGCCCCCAAACACGATCGGTCTCCTGCCCCTTGGTCGTGACCATGATGATCGGGATCAGCCGCGTCTCCGGATCGTTCGCGAGCGTTCGCGTCGCCTGATAGCCGTTCACGCCGGGCATCACGATGTCCATGAAGATCAGGTCGGGCTTCATCTCCTTCGCCTTGCGGATGCCCTCCGCGCCGTTCTCGGCCGCGGCGGTTTGAAACCCGTGCTTCTCGAGTGCCTTTTGCATCACGAACACTTCGGTGGGCGAATCGTCGACGATCAAGATCAATGCCATCGCTGCGTCTCCGTCACTTGCTCACGTGCGCCTCGATCGCGCCGAGCAACTCGTCTTTCGTGAAGGGTTTGGTCAGGTAGTGCTCCGACCCGACGATCCGTCCCCGCGCGCGGTCGAACAACCCGTCCTTGCTGGAGAGCATGATCACCGGTATCTGCTTGAACACCTTGTTGTGCTTGATCAACGAGCAGGTTTGGTAGCCGTCGAGCCGCGGCATCATGATATCGACGAACACGATGTCCGGTTGATGGTCGGCGATCTTCGACAACGCGTCGAAACCGTCGATCGCGGTGAACACTTCGCAGCCTTCCTTGCTGAGCAGCGTCTCGGCGGTCCGGCGGATCGTCTTGCTGTCGTCGATGACCAGCACCTTCAAGCCGGTCAATTTGGTTTTTTCGGTGGCGCTCATGCTGTCCTTCGAAAGCGGTCGGTGCCGTCCAAGCCAAGACCCCCGAGCGGGCGCGCGTCTTTTCCAGTAGATCGGGAACTTTTTAACATATCCGGCCAACCCCGGCCACGCCGCCCGGATCACATTTCGAGCCATACGGAGCCAAACGACGGCGGACTGGTTCACAATTTCCGGAAATGGCGCCGCCACGGGGGGCTTGCGCTAGACTGCGGGCGCGCGGGCGCGCCGAGCGACCCACAGAGGACCCGATGCCAACCGAAGCCCACCTGCTCGTCGTAATGGACCCGATCGGGTCGATCAAGCCGGCGAAGGACAGTACGCTCGCGATGCTGCTGGCCGCCCAGCGGTCCGGGTTCGAGTTGCTCTACGCCGAACAGAAGGACATCGGACTGCGCGACGGAATCGCCTGGGGCCGGTTGGCGCCGCTGCGGGTCCGGGACGATCCTCGCCACTGGTTCGAACTCGCGCCTGCCGCGATGCGGCGACTGGGCGATTGCGACGCGATCCTGATGCGCAAGGACCCGCCGTTCGATACGGAGTACGTCTACACGACCTACATCCTCGATCGGGCGCGCGACCAGGGCGCGCTGGTGGTCAATGACCCGCGCGGCCTGCGCGACATGAACGAGAAAGTCTACACCGCCTGGTTCCCGGAATGCTGCGCGCCCACGCTGATCACGCGCGACATGGGGGACATGGCGGAGTTCCTGCGCGAGCATCGCAAAGTGGTCTGCAAGCCCTTGCACGGGATGGGCGGGCGGTCGATCTTCGTGCTCGAGGAAGGCGACAAGAACCGCAACGTGGTCTTCGAGACCCTGACCGACTACGGGAGCCGATACGCGATCGCCCAACGCTATCTCCCCGAGATCACGACCGCCGGGGATTGCCGGATCATCCTGGTCGACGGCGAGCCGGTTCCGTTCGCGCTGCAGCGCATGCCGAGCGACAGCGACCATCGGGGAAATCTCGCCGCGGGCGCGCGCGCCGAGAGCCGGGCGCTGACCGATCGCGATCGTTGGTTGTGCGAGCGCATCGGTCCGACCTTGCGCGATGCGGGCATGGTCTTCGTCGGGCTGGACGTGATCGGCGACTACGTGACCGAGATCAACGTCACCAGCCCGACCGGGATTCGCGAGCTCGACAAGAAGCACGACCTCGATATCGGCGGTATGCTGCTCACGGCGATATCGAGGCGACTGGAACGTTCGTGAATTCGGAGCTGCTCGGGGCCGGGCTGCCGCCGGCGCAGGATCGTCTGCTGACGACGCTGTTCCTGGCGGCCTTGCTGCACGGCATCCTCATTCTAGGGGTCGGGTTCGGCGCACCGAGAATCGCGCGCGACCACGACACCGCGCGCGGAATGCAGGTGATCCTGGTGGGCGACCAAGCCCCGGCCGTCGCCCGCAATCCGCGGGCCGCGTACCTCGCGCAGCGCAGCCAGCGAGGCGCCGGCAACACGCTCACCCACGGGCGCGCGCGGATCCCCAAGTCCTCGCCGGCACCGATGGACCACCCCGGGGTCACCGGGGGTCAGGCGCTGCGTTACCCGTCGCTGCCGCAGGGTGGCGACTCGGACGACGCCGTGATCACGACCACCGCGCCGCAGACCCGGATCGTCTATCAACGGCCGTCGCAACCGCTGCCCTCGGCCGCGACGCTTCCGGTACGGCTCGAGAACCGCCCGGACCTGCGGATGGAGGCGAACGCGGACGGCGTCGAATTACGGCTCCGCGGCAAGGCGCGCCGCTCGCTGTGGATCGCCGCCGACACCCGGGCGATCGACGTCGCCGAGTACCTCGACGCATGGCGGCGTCACGTCGAGCGAATCGGCACCCTGAACTTCCCGAACGCCGCGCGCCTCGCCGGCGGCTCGGGAACGCCGTTGATCCAGGCGACGATCGACGCGAACGGGCACCTGGCGGCCGTGCGTATCCGCCGCAGCAGCGGCAATCCGGCGATCGACGACGCGGCGATCCGGATCCTGCAGATCGCCACGCCGTTCACCCCGTTTCCGCGCGCGCTCGCCGCGAGGCACGATGCGATCCGGATCACCTACGCTTGGGAATTCCTCGCCGGCAGGCCGGGCGGCTCGCGCATCTACACCGTGCCGCCGGCGGCACCAGCCGCCGCCCCGGGGACTCGCCATCGCCCGCCCGGTGCGCGATGATGCTTCGGTGATGAGCGAATCCGGCTACCTGACGAATCAGTTGCTGATCGCGATGCCGGCGATGAGCGACCCGAACTTCGCGCAGAGCGTCGCGCTGGTCTGCGATCACGGTCCTCGCGGCGCACTCGCGTTGATCGTGAACAAACCGCTGCCGATGCGCCTCGGCGAAATCTTCGAGCAATTGGAGATCGAGATCCCGAACGGACCGGTGACCGAGCGCCCGGTGCTCCGTGGCGGCCCGATGCAGACCGACCGCGGCTTCGTCGTGCACACCGCCGAGGGCCAGTGGGATTCGACGCTGCGCGTCTCGGAGCAGCTGCACGTGACGACGTCCCGGGACGTCCTCGCCGCGATCGCGCGAGGCGACGGACCTGGCGACGCGATCGTCGCGCTCGGCTACGCCGGCTGGGACGGCGGCCAGCTGGAGGACGAGATCCGCGCGAACGCGTGGCTGAACGCGCCGGTCGATCGCGGCATCCTCTTCGACCTGCCGTACGAGGATCGCTGGGAAGCCGCCGCCCGACTGCTCGGCGTCGATCTCGCCCGGATCAGCCCGCTGAGCGGCAATGCCTGAGCGGTCGAGTCGCGGCCCACCGCGGCTCGTCCTCGCGTTCGACTACGGCAGGCGCAGGATGGGCGTCGCCTGCGGCGACACCCTCAGCCGATCCGCGACGGCATTGCGGGGACTGCAGTTGCCCGACGGCGTCGTTCCCTGGCGCGAGGTCGGGGCGCTGTTCGAGGAATGGCGCCCGGCGGTGGCGGTCGTCGGCCTGCCGTATAATGCCGACGGCACCGAGGGCGCGCTCGCGCGCGAGTCGCGCGCGTTCGCCACGCAGTTGGCCGGACGGTTCGCGTTGCCCGTGCACCTCGTCGACGAACGTTATTCGTCGCTCGCGGCCACCGAGCGGCTGCGCCTCGCACGCGAGACGGGAGTACGCCGTCGCCGCGTCACGAAGAGCGACGTCGACGCCGCTGCGGCCTGCGTGATACTGGAGCGTTGGTTCGACGAAACGGATGGCGGAGCGAATGCGATCACAGACCGATAACGCGGGCGGACTGCGCCACCTCGTGACCCTCGATGGACTACCGCGGTCGCTCCTGACCGCGATCCTCGACCGCGCCGAATCCTACAAGCGGATCCCCGGGCAACCCGCCTACGAAGGACGCGAACTCGCCGCCGTCACGGTCGCGAACCTGTTCTTCGAGCCGAGCACGCGGACACGGGCGTCGTTCGACTTGGCGGCGCGCCGCCTCGGCGCGCACGTGCTCAACCTCGACCTGCAGTCGAGTTCGCGGGTCAAGGGCGAGACGATGCTCGACACGATCTACACGCTCGAGGCGATGAACACGGACGTGTTCGTGATCCGGGACTCCGAAGCCGGCATGCCGGAGTTCCTGATCGATCACGTCGCGCCCCACGTCTCGGTGATCAGTGCCGGCGAAGCCCACCTGTCGCACCCGACGCAGGGCCTGCTCGACGTGATGACGATCCGCGCCCACAAGCGTCGACTCGAAGACCTGAAGGTCGCGATCGTCGGCGACATCAAGCATTCGAGGGTCGCGCGCTCGAGCGCCCGGGCGCTCGCGACCCTGGGGACGACGGACCTGCGGATCGTCGGCCCGCAGCGGCTGTTGCCCGGCGAACACGAGTTTCCCGGCGCGACGCGTTTCACCCGGATCGAGGACGGGATCGCCGGGGCCGACGTCGTGATGATGCTGCGCATCCAGAAGGAACGGATGGTCGAGGCGGCCGCGCTCGACGGCGAAGCTTACTTTCGCGAGTACGGGCTCACCGCGAAGCGCCTCGCGCTCGCCGCGCCGGATGCGATCGTGATGCATCCCGGGCCGATGAACCGCGGCGTCGAAATCGATTCGGACGTCGCCGACGGCCCGCATTCGGTGATCCGCGAGCAGGTCAACAACGGCGTCGCGGTCCGGATGGCGGTGCTCGCCGCGATCGCCGCAACGCTGACTCGTCATCGCCGTCCGCTGTGACCGCCCCGGCATCGAGGCGCATCAAGGCCTCGCCCATCCGGATCTCCCGGCCCGGACGGACGCCGGGACACAACGCGGTTCCGGCGGGCGCGAGCGCGATGATCGTCGAACCGTGCTCGAACCAGCCCATCTCCTCACCCTTCCCGAGGTAGGCGTCGCAGGCGATCCGGTTCGGCCCCCGATAGCGCAGGTGCAGCCGCACGTCGACGAAGCGCAGACGGATGCTCGCGACCAGGATCGCGGCGACCGGGACGAGCGTGATCAACGCCCCGGACGCGAGCCGACAGCGGATCACCGCGCGCTCGTTGCGGCAGAACAGACGCTGCACCCGCGCGAGCGCCGGCGGATTGACGTTCCACGCATCACCGGCGACGTAGTCGATGCGCTCGACGGTGCAGTCGTGCGGCGCGTGGAAACGGTGGTACATCCCGGCCCGCAGCCGCAAGGTCGCGAAGCAGCCGTTCTCGTACCCGGCCGCGAGCTCGCGATCCTGCAGGAGGTCCCCGAGCGTGTATCGGGAGTCCTTCGCCTGCACCAGCCAGCCTCGCTCGATCGTGCCGCACGCGCCGACGATCGCGTCACACGGACTCACGAGCCGCCGCGGATCGCCGACCACGGGGCGTGCGCCCGGGCGCAGTCGGCGCGTGAAACACGCTTGTAGGCTCGCGTAGCGCGCACGTTCCGCGTCGCGCAGATCCAGGCCGCCGCAGCGGCGCCACAGCGCGAGTCCCGCCGCGACGAACCAGCGGTTCTCGTAGCGGCTGATCCGGCCCATCGCGAGCGTCGCCAAGCGACGGGGAATGCGGTTGCAGATCGCGAAATTCAGCGCGTCCCGCAACGCGAGGCGCCGGATCGGTCGACGCGTGGTCATCGAAACGTCATTCGCCGACCCTACAGTCGGCGCCGGGCCATCACCGAGGAGGCCCCGTCGTGTCGATACCCATTGAATGGTTGCTCGCGGTGCCGCTCGCGCTCGCGCTGGTCGCCTTGGCGCGGGCGCTGCGCGCGCGGTGGCTGCTGTCCGCGGCGAAGCATCCCTCGCTCGCAGGCCACGCGCGACTGGCGCGCGCGTTCGCCCGAATCGTTCCGTACTACGAGTACGACGAGAGCCGCTTCTTCAGCGTCGACGGAGCCCCTGCGTCGGTCGCCGCCGCACGGCGCGCGGCGTTCGAGGCACTGGGCGGACGGTTCGCGCAACGGCACCCGGCGACGCTCGCCCTCACGCGTCGCGCGCAGACGGCGATCTCCGATCTGCAGTTCACCTCGCGCTACCGCGTGCCGTTCCAGTTCAGCCGCCGGGTCCGCGAGCGTCTCGGCACCGGCGCGTTCCTCAGCGCCTCGCACGGCGTCGAACTGGTCGATCTCGACGGCCGGCGTTTCTACGATCTGACCGGCTCTTACGGCGTGAACGTGTTCGGCTACGATGGCTACAAGGAGTGCATCGAGCGCGGCGCGACCGCGGTTCGCGATCTCGGGCCGGTGCTCGGGGCCTATCATCCGGTCGTCGCCGACAACGCCGCGCGGCTGCTCGCGATTTGCGGCCTCGACGAGATCTCCTTCCACATGTCGGGGACCGAAGCGGTGATGCAGGCCGTGCGACTCGCTCGCTACCACACCGGCCGACGGCGGCTGGTGCGCTTCAGCGGCGCCTATCACGGCTGGTGGGGCGACGTGCAGCCCGGGCCCGGGAATCCGGTACCGGCGCGCGACACCTTGACGCTGAAGGACGTGGACGACGCGAGCCTGCGCGTCCTGCGCAACCGCCGCGACATCGCCTGCGTGCTCGTGAACCCGCTGCAGGCGCTGCATCCCAACGCCGCCGCGCCCGCCGATTCCGCGCTGGTCGACGGTAGCCGGCGCGCCGGGTTCGACCGCGCCGGGTACTCCGCCTGGCTGCGGACGCTGCGCGAGGTGTGCACGGCGCGCGGCATCGTGCTGATCTTCGACGAGGTCTTCGTCGGCTTCCGACTCGCGCTCGGGGGCGCGCAGGAGTATTTCGGCGTTCGCGCCGATCTCGTGACCTACGGCAAGACGGTCGCCGGCGGTCTGCCGGTGGGCGTGCTCTGCGGGCGCCGGGATCTGATGCGCCGCTTCCGCCAGGACCGCCCGGCCGACGTGTGTTTCGCGCGCGGCACCTTCAATGCGCATCCCTACGTGATGGGCGCGATGCAGGCCTTCCTGCGACGACTCGAGACGCCGGAGATCCGCGCGCTGTACGCAGGGCTGGACGAACGCTGGAACGCCCGGGCGGCGGCGCTCAACGAGCGGTTCGCCGCGGCCGATCTGCCGGTGCAGGTCGCGAATCTCTCGACGATCTGGACGCTCACGTACCAACGGCCGTCTCGCTACCACTGGATGCTGCAGTACTATCTGCGCGACGCCGGCCTCGCGCTCAGCTGGGTCGGCACCGGCCGGCTGATCTTCAGCCTGAACTACACCGAGGCCGACTACGGCGAGGTCGCCGACCGGATGATCGCCGCGGCGGAGCAGATGCGCCACGATGGCTGGTGGTGGTCGGCGCCGCAGGCGACGACAGCGCGCATTCGCCGGCGCGTGCTCGTCGAGCTGTTTCAGGCGCGCCGCACCTCGAGCATCGGGTCGAGCCGCTCCCCCCGCAACCAATGCAGGGGCGCCCGGTAATAGAGCTGCACGTCGTGGAACGGATCGGTCAGGATCTTCGTCAGCCAGACCAAGCCCGTTCGCAGGTCCTTGATGAACGCGAGCTGCACCGTGCGGAAAGCCAGGCCGCCGACGCCGACCACGAACCAGACGTCCCCGAGCCGATGCAGGAAATCCACGGTGCCACCGCGAGCCCGAAGCGCGCCGAACAGCGTCGGATCGAGCCACAGCATCGCGGGGGCAGCCGCCCAGATCGCGAGCAACACGGCTTTGCGGCGCAGGTTGTAGCCGACCTTGATCGCCTCCTTGTGTTCGTGCGTCGCGCCGTTGACCGTGTCGTAGCCCTTCGGCTCGAAGAAGAAGTGTCCGGCCTGGCGGCTGACCATCGCGAACAGCCAGCCGATCAGCGCCGCGAGCGCGGGGCTCACGACGCAGGTCGCGTACGCAACCAGGAAGCTGATCGCACTGAACAGGTGGAGCGATTGATTGATCCGACTGTGGTGATAGTAGCGATGGTCGTCCCAACGCTGCGTCGCCAGGGCCTCGCGGAAGCTGGGCATTGCGTGTCTCCGAGTGAACCGAACAGGACTGGTCGGGGGTTTGCGAACCGCAGTATTAAGCGATCCACGTTGCATTCGCGTGACGACCGCGCCTCGCCGGCCAGCGCCCTTTAATCGAACCGTCACCGACCCATGCGATGCTCCTCGCCAATGCGAATCATGATCGTCACCGACGCCTGGCATCCCCAGATCAACGGCGTCGTCGCAACGCTCGCGCACACGGCGACCTGGTTGCGTCGGTTCGGCCACGAACTGCAGACGATCACGCCGGCAGGGTTTCCGAGCCTCCCGTGCCCGACCTATCCGGAGATCCGGTTGTCGCTGCTGCCGTATTCGGCGATCGCCCGACGCTTCGACGCGTTCGTCCCCCACGCGGTCCACATCGCCACCGAAGGTCCGCTCGGTTTCGCGGCCCGGCGATTCTGCACGGGCCGCGGCTTGCGCTTCACGACCTCGTACCACACCCAATTCCCGCAATATCTCCGGGCGCGATTCCCCATCCCCGAAGGTCTGTCCTATGCGGCGCTGCGGCGCTTCCACGCGCCGGCGCAGCACTGCATGGTGAGCACCGAGTCCCTGCGGCGCGAACTCGCGGTCCGCGGCTTCCGGAACCTGGCGATCTGGCGGCGCGGTGTCGATACCGAACTGTTCCGCCCGCGCGACAAGTCGGCGTTGACGCTCCCGCGGCCGATCGCCGCGTACGTGGGTCGGGTCGCGGTGGAGAAGAACGTCGGCGCGTTCCTCGCGATGCCGTGGCAGGGCAGCAAGGTCGTGATCGGCGACGGACCCGCACGGACGCTGCTGCAGCGGAGCCACCCCGACGCACAGTTCCTCGGGTTTCGCGTCGGCGAAGACCTGGCGACGCTGCTCGCCGCCGCCGACGTCATGGTGTTCCCGAGCCGCACCGACACCTTCGGACTCGTGAATCTCGAGGCGGCCGCCTGCGGCGTTCCGGTCGCGGCCTATCCGGTGACCGGGCCGATCGACGTGATCGAGGATGGGGTATCCGGCGCGCTCGACGAGGACCTCGCCGCGGCCGCCCGGCGCGCGCTCGACCTCGATCCGCGGGCGTGCCGGCGGCGCGCGCTGCAATTCGACTGGGAAACCTGCAGCCGCGAGTTCGTGGCGAACCTCGCGCCGAACGGCGGCGAACGCGCGGCGCCCGCAGCGGCGTCGTGCCTCAGCCGAAGTTGATCTTCGCCTCGAGGTTGGTGCGCGAATCGGCGCTCGAGAGCGCCTCCTCGAGCACGATCCGACCCTCGCGCACGAGGTTGTAGAGCGCGATGTCGAAGCTCTGCATCCCACGCTCGGTCCCGGTCCGCAGCGCCTCCTTGACCCCGACGACGTCGCCCTTCTTGATCAATTCGCTGATGTGCGCGGTGTTCACGAGCACCTCGCAGGCGGCGACCCGTGCGCCGTTCTTCGCGGACACCAGGCGCTGCGACACGATCGCGCGCAGATACTGCGACAGGTCCAGGAAGATCTGATTGTGCTGGTCGCGCGGAAACATGTTGATGATCCGATCGAGCGTCTCCGCGCAGTTGTTCGCGTGCAGCGTTGCAATGCACAAATGACCGGTACCCGCGAGCGTGATCGCGGCCTCCATGGTTTCCCGGTCGCGGATCTCGCCGATCAGGATCACGTCCGGTGCGGCGCGCACGGCGCTGCGCAGCGCACGGGCGTAGGACTTCGTGTCGAGACCGACCTCCCGTTGATTCACGATCGATTTCTTGTTGGTGTGCAAGAACTCGATCGGATCCTCGATCGTCAGGATGTGGTCGGACGAGGTCTCGTTGCGATAGTTGATCATCGCCGCGAGCGTCGTCGATTTGCCGGCACCCGCGCCGCCGACCATCAGCATCAGGCCGCGCCGCAGCATCACCAGATCCTTGAGGATCTCGGGCATGCCGAGATCCTCGAGGCGCGGCATGTCGGCGGTGATGTAGCGCAGGACCATCGCCGGATAGCCCCGCTGGTAGAAGACGCTCACCCGAAACCGGCCGAGACCCGACTCGGAGATCGCGAAGTCGATCTCCAGGTCTTCGGTGAAATGGTCGATCTGCTCCTGCGTCATCAGCCCGAGCGCCGCCTGCCGGACCATCTCCGGCGTGAGGACCTGCTTGTTCACCGGAAAGATCTTGCCTTCGATCTTGATCTTCACCGGCGCGTTGCTCGTGAAGAACAGGTCCGAGGCCTTCTTCTCGACCATCAGCTGGAACAACGGCTTCGTGTTCATCGGCTGCACGGGCACTGTCGCGGCCATGGTGTTCAGAACACCTCGTCTTCGCGTTCCTGGACGATGCGCAACGACTGCGACGTCTCGTCGAGCACGCGGCCTTCGCGCTTGCTCTCGAGCTTCACGCGCAAGCGCAACTCGTTCTTGGAATCCGCGTTGCGCAGCGCGTCCTCGTAGGAGATCAGGTGTGCCTCGTACAGATCGAACAAGGCCTGGTCGAAGGTCTTCATGCCAAGGCGATTGGATCGAGCCATCACGTCCTTGATCTTGGAGACTTCGCCCTTGAAGATCAGATCCGAGATCAACGGCGACTGCAACATGATCTCCATCGCGGCGATCCGTCCGGAACCGGACTCGCGCGGAATCAGACGCTGCGAGATCAGCGCCCGGACGTTCAGCGAGAGGTCCATCAGCAGCTGCTCCCGGCGTTCTTCGGGGAAGAAATTGATGATCCGGTCGAGCGCCTGGTTGGAATTGTTCGCGTGCAGGGTCGCGAGCACGAGATGGCCGGTCTCGGCGAACTGGATGCCGTACTCCATCGTCTCGCGGTCGCGGATTTCGCCGATCAGGATCACGTCCGGCGCCTGGCGGAGGGTGTTCTTCAGCGCGACGACCCAGTTCTCGCAATCGACGCCGACCTCGCGATGAGTGATCACGCAGCCGCGGTGCGGGTGCACGTACTCGACCGGATCCTCGATCGTGACGATGTGGCCGCGCGTCTTTTCGTTGCGATAACCGACCATCGCGGCGAGCGACGTCGACTTGCCCGACCCGGTACCACCGACCAGGATCACGAGTCCGCGCTTCGAGAGCACCACTTCCTTCAAGACCGGCGGCAATTCCAGCTCTTCGATGGTCGGGATATTCGCGTTGATCGTTCGCAGCACCGCGCCGGTGTAGCCCTGTTGGATGAACGCGCTCACGCGGAACCGGCCGATGCCGGGCGGCGCGATCGCGAAATTGCACTCCTTGGTGGCGTCGAAGTCGCGGGTCTGCCGATCGTTCATGATCGCCCGGACGAGCACCGCGCTCTGTTCCGGCGTGAGCGAGCGTTCGGACTGGGGCCGGATCTCGCCGTCGATCTTGATCGCCGGAGGGAATCCCGCGGTGATGAACAGGTCGGAGCCCTTCTTCTCCACCATGCGCCGCAGGAGGTCCTGCATCAGACGAATCGCTTGATCGCGTTCCATGTTAGATGCTGTCCTTGTTCTGTGCCTTGTAGCGGGCTTCTTCGCGGCTCACGAACCCCTTCTGCACGAGATCCTGCAGGCATTGATCCAGGGTCTGCATCCCCTGCGACTGCCCCGTCTGGATCGCCGAGTACATTTGGGCAATTTTCCCTTCGCGAATCAAGTTGCGGATCGCGGGGGTCCCGATCATGATTTCGTGCGCCGCAATACGGCCGCCGCCGTTGCGCTTCATCAAGGTCTGCGAGATCACCGCGCGCAGGCTCTCGGAGAGCATCGCCCGCACCATCTCCTTCTCGGCCGCCGGGAATACGTCGACGATGCGGTCGATGGTCTTCGCCGCGGAGCTCGTGTGCAGCGTGCCGAACACGAGGTGCCCGGTCTCGGCGGCGGTCAGCGCGAGCCGGATGGTCTCCAGGTCGCGCATTTCCCCGACCAGCACCACGTCGGGGTCCTCGCGTAGCGCCGAGCGCAGCGCCTCGCTGAACCCGAGCGTATCGCGGTGCACCTCGCGCTGGTTCACCAGGCAACGCTTGCTCTCGTGCACGAATTCGATCGGATCCTCGATGGTGATGATGTGATCCGGCCGGTTGTCGTTGCAGTGATTGACCATCGCCGCGAGCGTCGTCGACTTGCCGGACCCGGTGGGTCCGGTCACGAGCACGAGCCCCCGGGGGAGCATGCACAAGTCCTTGAAAGTCTTCGGCGCGTTGAGATCGTCGAGCGACAGGATCGTCGACGGGATCATCCGGAAGACCGCGCCGGCGCCGCGATTCTGGTTGAACGCATTCACGCGGAATCGCGCGAGTTTCGGGATCTCGAACGAGAAGTCCGTCTCGAAGAACTCCTCGTAGGCCTTCCGTTGCTTGTCGTTCATGATGTCATACACCATGCTGTGCACTTCCTTGTGCGCGAGCGCGGGCATGTTGATCCGTTTCATGTCGCCGTCGACCCGTATCATCGGCGGCACCCCGGCCGACAGGTGCAGGTCGGACGCCTTGTTCTTCACCGCAAACGCGAGGAGTTGCGCGATATCGACCGCCATCGACCGCTCCAGAATCGGCTCCATCGAAGCCGCATGCAGTATATAAGAGGGTATCGATACCCAATATGTTAATTGGTCCGCAGATTTCCGCGATCGACCCCCGCGGGATCCTCGATCGCATCACACGCGCCGCACGGGGGGCCGGCCGCGATCCGGCCGAGATCACGCTGATCGCCGTCGGCAAGACGCAGCCTGCCGAACGGCTGCGTGCCGCCGCCGCGGCGGGCATCACGGATTTCGGCGAGAATTACCCCCAGGAGGCGGCCGCGAAAATCGATCAGCTATCGGACCTGCCGTTGCGCTGGCACTTCATCGGGCGGCTGCAGTCGAACAAGACGCGCCTCGTCGCGAACCGGTTCGACTGGGTCCACTCGGTCGACCGGGTCGAGATCGCGCGGCGCCTGTCGGATCAGCGCTCGCCGCACCGCCCGGCGCTCGAGCTCTGTCTGCAGGTCGCGATCGTGCCGGAACCGGGCAAGGGCGGCCTCGAGCCGGACGCGCTGGCGGAAGCCGCCGCCGCGATCGCGGCGCTGCCGCGCTTGCGCCTGCGGGGACTCATGTGCCTGCCGCCGTTCGAGCGCGATCCGACGCGGCAACGGGCCGCGTTCGCGCGGCTGCGCCAGTTGCGCGATGAATTGAATGCCCGCGGGTTCGCGTTGGACGCGCTGTCGATGGGCATGAGCGGGGATTTCGAGGCGGCGATCGCCGAAGGCGCGACCCACGTCCGCATCGGCACGGCATTGTTCGGTGAGAGGCGATGAACGAATGAGCACCTACGGCCGGCTGGCCTTCATCGGCGGCGGCAACATGGCGGCCGCACTTATCGGCGGACTCCTGCGCCGCGGCGCCCCGCCGGCGCAGATCGCGGTCGCGGAGCCGAGCGAGGAACGGCGGAACTGGCTTCGCGCGCAGTTCGGCGTGCAGACGTTCGCGGACAATGCGCTTGCCGCGGCGCAGTCCGACGGGGTCGTGCTCGCGGTCAAGCCGCAGCGGATGCGGGAGGTGTCGCTCGCGCTCGCGCCGCGGCTCACGGCAGCGACGACGCTCGTGATCTCGGTCGCGGCCGGCATTCCGCTCGACGCCCTCGAGCGCTGGTTCGGGACGGGACGGGGTATCGTGCGCGCGATGCCGAATCGACCCGCGCTGAGCGGCTACGGCGCAACGGCGCTGATCGCCACCGAGCGCACGGGACGATCGCCGCGCGAACGCGCGGAGTCGATCATGAACGCGGTCGGACTGACCGTCTGGCTGCAAGCCGAGTCGCAGATGGACGTCGTCACCGCGCTCTCCGGCAGCGGACCGGCCTACTTCTTCCTGTTCATGGAAGCCCTCGAGTCCGCCGCGCGCGACCTCGGCCTCGCCGCCGAGGTCGCGCACCGCCTGACGCTCGCGACGGCGCTCGGCGCCGCACGGATGGCCGACGAGGCGGTCGAGCCGCTCGCGGCGCTGCGCGAACAGGTGACGTCGAAGGGCGGCACGACCGAAGCGGCGCTCGCGGTCCTCGAGACCGCGGAACTGCGCGCGACGATCGCGCGCGCGGTCGCCGCCGCGGCGCGCCGGTCGGTCGAACTGGCCGCCGAATTCGGCCGACCCTGAGGAGCGCCGCCCGGATGAACGCGATCCGTTTCGTCGTCGACACGCTCCTCGGTCTGCTGGCGCTCGCGTTCCTGTTGCGACTGATGTTCCAATGGGTTCGCGCCGATTTCCGCGATCCCTACGCGGATGCGATCGTCCGGGTCACCAATTGGCTCGTGCTGCCGCTGCGCCGCGTGTTGCCGCCGATCCGACGCATCGACACCGCGACCGTCGTCGCGGTCCTGATCGCCGCCGCCGTCCGAGCCGGGGTCCGACTCGCATGGGACGGGATCGCCCGGATCGACCCGGCGACGTTCCTCGTGTTCGCCGCGAGCGAGCTCGCGATCATGGTGCTGCGGGTGTACCTGTTCGCATTGCTCCTGTACTGGCTGACCGGCTTCCTGCCCTCCGGCGCCTATGCGCCCGGGTTCGGGCTCGTCGCGCGCCTGTGCGAGCCGCTGCTTCGCCGGATCCGGCGTCTGGTTCCGCCGATCGGGCGCGTCGACTTCTCGCTGCTCTGGGCGACGATCGCGATCCTCGCGGCATTGATGCTGCTGCACGGCGTTTGAGCCCGCGCGGTCGTCGCGCGCATCTCCGGAGATTGCGAACTACCGGAAATTCCAGCCTCCAACGAACCACGCCCACCGATCTTTTTTTGCCAACGCGCTAAACATCGGCTTTTTTCTATGTTATTTTCGGCGCCGAGTGCGAGTTTAGCCCATCGAAACCCGCTTTCGGAAAACACCCTAGGAGATTGAAATGGCGAAAAAGAGTGCAGCGCCGACCAAGTCGGAGATCTTGGCGAACATCGCGAAGGAGACGGAACTCACGAAGAAACAAGTCGCATCCGTGTTCGACGCGCTGTCGGCGACCATCAAGAAGAGCCTGCGTGGCCACAGCACCTTCACGATGCCCGGACTGCTCAAGATGAAGGTCGTGAAGAAGCCGGCGACCAAGGCGCGCGAAGGCGTGAACCCGTTCACCGGCGAGAAGATGATGTTCAAGGCGAAGCCCGCCAGCAAGAAGGTTCGGATCGCGGCGCTGAAGAATCTGAAGGAATTCGTGAACTAAGCGACGGCGAATCCTTGGGGTCCGGAGCGGCTGAACAGCGCCTCAGACGCTCCGGATTTCTGCGATCACCGCGTCCCGCAACTCGGCGAGCCGTCCGTGGAAGAAGTGGCCGACACCGGGTAGGCACACGAGCTTCGGTTCGGGCACCGAGCGGCGCGCCCAATCGATGACCCGCGCGCTATCGACGACGTCGTCCGCGTCGCCCTGGATCACCATCCACGGACAGCGTGGCGGGACGAGACCCGCGAAATCGAAGCGCCCGACCGGGGGTGCGACCAGGATCAGCCCCGCCAGCGCGCGCCGCTGCGCTACGCGCAAGGCGACGTAGGCGCCGAACGAAAAGCCCGCCAGAACCAGCCGGCGGCCGGGCCAGCGGCGTTCTCCCCACTCGGCGACCGCCGCCGCATCGTCGGTTTCGCCGACGCCCTCGTCGTAGGTCCCGTGGCTCGAGCCCACACCGCGGAAATTGAACCGCAGCGTCGGTACCGCGCAATCGGCCAGCGCCTTCGCCACGGTCGTGACGACCTTGTTGTCCATCGTCCCGCCGAACAGCGGGTGCGGATGGCAAACGACGCCGTAGAGCGACCCGTCCGACGCGGGTTCCGCGACCACGGCTTGCAGGCGGCCCGCGGGCCCCGCGATCTCGACGGATTGGCTGTCGATTCGCGGCATCGTCATCGAATCGCGACCAACTCGACGTCGAACACGAGGGTCGCCTGCGGCGGGATCACCCCTTGCGCGCCGCGGGCGCCATAGGCGAGCGCCGGAGGAATCACGAGACGTCGGCGCCCGCCGACTCGCATGCCGACGATGCCCTCGTCCCAGCCGCGGATCACGCGCCCCGCGCCCAGCACGAAGCGAAATGGGGCTCGCGACAAGGAACTGTCGAATTCCTTGCCTTCGTCCTGCGGAGCCGTGGGATCGTACAGCCAGCCGGTGTAATCGACGACCGCCGTTTGGCCGGCATGGATCGCGGGCCCGACGCCGACCCGCACATCGGTGATCTCGAGCGTGCGCGGGGCCGTCGCAGCGGTGGCGGCCGGCGGCGGCGGCTTACCGTGGCAACCCGTGATCAGCGCGCACGCGAACCAAAGCCAAGTCCAAGTCCAACGACGCATCGAAATTCCGTGGCCGGTCGAGTCGCCGGGAGTTTACCGCGCCCTGGGGCCGGAACGACATCCATCCGAGTGCTCCGAGCGACCAATGCCGCAGGATCGCGATCGCGTCGTCGATTTCGTCGAGGAGCTGCAACACGCATTCCATCGGGTCCGAGTGTAGGCTACGGACCGCGGCCGTCGGTGTGCGTCGTTTCACAAGCCGCGAGACCCGTCGGCGCGGCGCCGGGCCCCAGCCCGGCCGGGGGTTATTTCTTGACGTCCCAGCTGCCGCGGACCTTCTCGGTCCAGTTCTTGTAGCTATGCCAGCTGTAGAGGTCGTTGGTGATCGCGGCGTGGCGACCGCCGATCTTCGGTCCGCGGCGAATCGCATGCCCGAGCGGATTGGTCGGTGCGCCAGCGGCCGAGGCATCGATCGGGGCGCGGCGATCCGGACCACGATAAGGGGATTTCGATTTGCCGTCGCTCATGGTGGGGTCTGGTCTGGGGACTGCTCCGCGGAATTCGAGGTTAAGCGCGAGGGCCGTGTTCCGCAGGAACTGTGTCACAGCGGCACTCGGCGGGCGAGCGCGGCTCGCGTGACGTGAGAGCTGATTCTCAGACATCGGTACGGTAAGTTAAATCGCCGGTCCGAACCGCGGCACGCAAGGCGGACACTGGCGAGGCGACCGTGCGCTCGCCCCCCTGGCCGGCGTCGCGACGTCAGGCGACGAGGCGGTAGCAGGGTCGGTACTCCGCCCCCGCGAGCTTCATCCGGCGTTGCGCGACGAACGCGCGCAACAATTCATCCAGCGGTCCCATGATCCCGGGCTCGCCGCGCAGTTCGAACGGCCCGTGACGCTCGATCGCGGCAATGCCGTAGTCCTTGACGTTGCCGGCCACGATGCCGGAGAACGCCCGCCGCAGATCCGCGGCCCGCTCGTGCGCGGGCCGATCGCGGACCAGACGCAAGGCGCTCATCGATTCGTGCGTGACCGCGAAGGGCCGCTGATACTCGTACGGGATCTTCAGCAGCCAGTTGAAGCCGAACGAATCGCTGACCGCACGGCGGTGCTCCCGCACCTGGGCGAGACCCCGAACCATCGCCCGGGCGACCGCCACGGGATCGTCGAGGATGATCTGGTAGCGCGCCTGCGCTTCGGTGCCGAGGGTCGCGCCGATGAAGCGGTGGATTTGCTCGAAGTAGCCCGAACTGCCCGCCGGGCCCGTGAATATCAGTGGGAACGGTTGATCGCGATTCGCCGGATCCAGCAGGATGCCGAGCAGGTAGAGGATCTCCTCGGCGGTACCGGCGCCTCCGGGGAACACCACGATTCCATGGCCGAGCCGCACGAAGGCCTCGAGCCGCTTCTCGATGTCCGGCATGATCACCAGTTGGCTCACGATCGGATTCGGCGGTTCGGCGGCGATGATCCCGGGTTCGGTCAACCCGACGTAGCGCCCGTTCGCGATGCGTTGCTTGGAATGGCCGATCGTCGCACCCTTCATCGGGCCCTTCATCGCGCCGGGTCCACAGCCGGTGCACACGTCCAGGCCGCGCAGGCCGAGTTCGTAGCCGACGCGCTTGGTGTAGTCGTATTCGTCGCGCTGGATCGAGTGTCCGCCCCAGCAGACGACCAGGTTCGGCTTGATCTGCAGGTCGAGCACGCGCGCGTTGCGGAGGATGTGGAAGACGGCGTTCGTGATCCCGGTCGAATCCGAGGTATCGAAACGGCCGCCGCGCAGGATCTCGTTCGAGATGAACACGACGTCGCGCAGCACCGCGAACAGGTGCTCCTTGATTCCCCGGATCATCACGCCGTCGACGAAGGCCGCGCCCGGGGCGTTGCGGATCTCGAGCTTGATCCCCCAAGCCCGTCGCACGATACGGATCTCGAAGTCCCGGTACTTCTCGAAGATCAGCCGGGTGTCGTCGATCGCGCCGCCCGAATTCAGGACGGCGAGCGCGCACTTGCGGAACAAGGGGTACTGCCCGCCTTGCTCGGCGTCGAGCAGGGTTTCGATCTCCTGCTGGGAGAGATGCTCGAGGCTCCCCTTCGGCGCGACCCGGGCGTCGACGACGTCCGACGAGAGTATCTCGGTCTCCATGCTCGCCGCCGGTTCGTTACGGATAGATGTCGATCGGGATGCCGTTCCGGGTCTTCATCCACACGTCGACCATGTTCGAGTCCGACAGCGCGATGCAGCCGTTGGTCCAGTTCTGCGATTGGTAATAGGTCCCCGGGTAGCGCGGATCGTTCGGCGTGCCGTGGATCATGATGTCGCCACCCGGCTCCCAGTGGTGCCGCTCCGCGCGCGCCTCGTCGCGCCGGTTCGGATAGGACACCTCGATCGACAGGAAATACGCGCTGTGCGGATTGCGCCCCTCGAGGAAGTAGTGACCTTCCGGCGTGCGGAAGTCGTCCTCGCGTTCCTTCGGTCCGCGCGGGTCCAGGCCGAACTCCACGTGGTATGCGCCGATGATCTCGTTGCCGTGGTAGAGATAGAGGGTGTGCGCCGACTTGCGGACCACGACGCGATCGGCCATCAGCCCCGCGGTCGCGGCGTCCGGGTTCGACGCCGGTTCGCTGCCGAGGTTGGGTGCCGCGCCCCGCGGCGGCGTACCCATCGATTTCGTCGACGTCGCGATCGTGTTCGTCATCGCCACCGTGGTGGCCGGCGCCGCGTGGGCCGCGCCCGCAGCGGCCAGCAGCGCGGCGACCGCGAGCCACGGGACGAGGCCGGCGTGCGCCGGGCTTCGATCGAGCAGTGTCTTGCGAGCGTTCATGGACCGATTATAAACACCATCCGCCACGCCTCGACCAGATCTGCATCACGGCGGCGACGTCCCGCGACCGCCCCGGGGCGCGCCCTTACCAATCCGCGGTCGAGGAGCGTATCCTGTGCGGCCATCGTGATGACCGTTTCGTTACGCCGCGCTCGGCCCCGCCGCGCGACGACCGCTCTGAGGATCGCGATCGCGGTCTGCGTCGCGCTGCTCGCGGCCTGTCATTCGGGTGCGCCCCGGGCGTGGCGACTCACCGACGTCCGCGGCCACCTGCCGGACCTGCGATTCCGGCTCGTCGGCGGCGCCGGCGGTGTCGTCAGCGCGCGGGATTTCCGTGGCAAGAACGTGCTGCTGTACTTCGGCTACACGCACTGCCCCGACGCATGTCCGCTGACGATGACCCACTTGCACCAGGTCATGGTGGGGCTCGGCCCCCTCGCGAAGGACGTGCGGATCCTGTTCGTCAGCGTCGATCCCGCGCGCGATACCCCGCAGATCGTCCAGGAATACGCCGCTGCATTCGACCCGCGCGCGGTCGGCCTGACCGGCGCCATGACCGAGATCAAGACGCTCGCGCAGCGCTATCGCGTCGCGTTCAAGCGCGGCCCGGACCTTCCGGGTGGCGGTTACGAAGTCACGCACAGCTCGGCGATCTACGTGTTCGACACGCGGGGGCGCGCGCGCCTGCTCGCGTCGCCGGCGGACACCGACGGCGACATCGTTCACGACCTGAAGATGTTGATCGCAGCGGAGGGATCGCGGTGACGTGGGCGATCGGTGAACGCTTGGGCGCAGCGCTGCTCGGCGCGGCGCTGCTCGGCGCGGCGGCTCGGCCCGCGGGCGCGGCGGCGGCACCTGCCGGCGCGGCCGCGATCCGGGTCCGTCATGCCTGGATTCGCGTACTCCCCGGGGATCTGCCCGCGGCGGCGTACGCGCGCCTCGAGAACCGCGGCGACGAGTCGGCGGCGCTGGTCGGCGCGCTCAGTGGGCGCTATCGACGGATCATGTTGCACGAGAGCCTGACGAGCGGCGGGATGTCGACCATGCGGCGCGTCTCGCAGCTGACGATCCCCGCGCACGGCCGGGCGGCGCTCTCGCCCGGCGGCTACCACCTGATGCTGATGGGCGCGACCCGGCCGGTGAAGCCGGGTGACCGGATCTCGATCACCCTGCTCTTCGCCGGCGGCTCCACGGAAACGGTGACGTTCCTCGCGATGCCGGCGAACGCGAGCGCCGGCCCCTGACCGGGCTCGCGCGGAACCTCAAACCGACCGCAATCGCCGCGCGCGGACGCGGCTCGGCGCGGCCAGGCGCCCGCGCGACGACAGCGAGGTCCAGTTCCGGATCGCGACCAGCGCACCGAGCACGCTCATCATACCGCCCGGAATCCACAGGATGAGTCCGCCGATCCGTTGCGAGCGCATCGTCGTGATCCACGGGAACGCGCGTCCGCACAGGTCATAGATCGGAAACAGATCGCGGCTGGTGAGCGCGATGTAGGCACCGAGGATGATTTGCGGCACCGCGACGATCAATGACAGGAAGATTCGCGTTCCCGGCGCGAGGCGCGCCGGCGGCTTCGAGCGGCGGTCGAGCACGAGCCACCAGAACAGCAGGCCGTCGATCGTGACGCTCCAGTTCATCACTCGATACAGGCGCCAGTCGAGCATCGCGACGAAGTGCAGCGGCGGCCAGAGCCACAGATAGATCACGCCGACGAACAGGAAGCCCGCGACCCCGGGATTCAGCAAGACGCCCAACGCGAACCGGACGATCGGATTCGGCGCGACGCGTTTGCGCAGGAACGCGCGCCAGCGCAGCGGCAGTCCCGTCCGGATCGCCGGCCCGGGGGCGGCGAGCATGATCAGGAACGGCGCGAGGTGATGCAGGACCACGTGTTGCAGTCGGTGCACGAAGAATTCGCGCTCCGCGTAATAGTCCCACTCCGTCTGCAACGCGGCGTAGAGGAGCACGAGCCCGCTCCAGAACGAGAGCTGCCGCCAGAAGCCCCGGGGTCTGCGCCGCGAGCCGCGCAGGTACAGGAGCACCGTCGCGGCAAACACCAGGAGGAAGGTCGGCGAGAACTCCCAGGGAACGAGCCACGCGAGGCCGTTCACCGGCGATTCACCGCGGCGGCACGACCGCGGCTAGCCGCACTTCGAGTCCCCGCAATTGAGGCAGGTATAGCAACCGTCCATCATCACGACCGCGGCGGTGCTGCATTTCGTGCACAGCTGCGCGCCCTCCGGGAATAGCGCCTTCGAGAACGCGTCGGTCTGCTTGGTGCGCGCCTCGAACTCGGCCCGCTTCTCCTCGACGAGCTTGCGTTGGTGCTCGTCGAGTTCCAGCTTCTTCAGCATGCCGATCGACTGCAGGTGCCGCTCGATCACGTGCCCGAGTTCGGCGATCGTCGATGGCATGAATTTGCCGCCGGGCTGCCAGTACCCGCCACGCGGATCGAACACGGCCTTGAGTTCGTCGACGAGGAAGGTCGTGTCGCCACCCTTGCGGAAAACGGCCGAGATCACGCGCGTCAACGCGACGATCCACTGGAAGTGATCGAGGTTCTTCGAGTTGATGAATACCTCGAACGGGCGCCGCTGTTCGTGCGGCGTTCCCTCGTTCAGCACGATGTCGTTGATCGTGACGTACATCGCGTGATCGGAGACCGGCGTCTTGATCTTGTACGTCGAGCCGATCAGCACTTCGGGCCGTTCGACCTTCTCGTGCATCCAGATCACGTTGTCCTTGGGCTTCGCGGGCTCGCTCACGGGCGTCTTCGGCGCGGCCTCGGCCTCCGGCTTCTGCACCCGGTACTTCACGATTTTCTTCTCGATCTTGATGGTCGACATGGTCAGAATTTCCCGTAGTAGCCTTCCTTGAGGGCGTCGTACAAGTTCGCGGCGGTGTGGGTCTCGCCGTCGTACTCGATGTCCTGATCGCCCTTGACCTCGACTTCGCTGCCGTCCTCGAGCGTGAACACGTAGGTCGTGTTCTTCAGGTCTTGTTCCTTCACGAGCACGCCCTGGAACGCCTCCGGGTTGAACCGGAAGGTCGTGCATCCCTTGAGCCCCTGCTCGTGCGCGTACAAGTAGATGTCCTTGAAATCCTCGTACTTGTAGTCGGTCGGCACGTTCGCGGTCTTCGAGATCGACGAATCGACCCAGCGCTGCGCGGCCGCCTGGATGTCGACGTGCTCGCGCGGCCCGATGTCGTCCGCGGTGACGAAGTAGTCCGGCAGCTTCTCGCCGGGGTTCTGCGAATTCGGCAGCGCGCGCGGGTTCACGAGCTCGCGATAGGCGAGCAGCTCGAACGAGAAGACGTCGATCTTCTCCTTCGACTTCTTGCCTTCGCGGATCACGTTGCGGAAGTAGTGATGCGCGAACGAAGGCTCGATCCCGTTCGAGGCGTTGTTCGCGAGCGACAGCGAGATGGTGCCGGTCGGCGCGATCGACGTGTGGTGCGTGAAGCGCGCACCGACCTCGGCGAGCTCGTCGACCAGTTCCGGCGCCGCCTCCGCGATGCGCTGCATGTAACGGCTGTAGCGTGCGTGCAGGACTCGACCGGGCACGCGCGCGCCGACGCGCCAGCCGTCGCGAACCATCTCCGGTCGCTTGCGCAGCATGTCCGCCGTGACCGTGAACTCCTCGGTCATGATCGGCGCCGGGCCTTTCTCCCGCGCCAGGTCGAGGCCCGCCTCCCAGCCGGCGAGCGCCATCTCGCGGGAGACGTTCTGCGTGAACGCGACGGATTTTCGCGAGCCGTACTTCATGCCGAGCATCGTGATCGTGGAGCCGAGACCGAGGAATCCCATTCCGTGGCGACGCTTGCGCAGGATCTCGTCTCGCTGCGGCATCAGCGGCAGGCCGTTGATCTCGACGACGTTGTCGAGCATCCGCGTGAAGATCTTGACGACCTTGCGATAGGTCTCCCAGTCGAAGCGCGCGTCCTCGGTGAACGGGTCCAGCACGAACTTCGTCAGGTTCACGGATCCGAGGAGGCAGGAACCGTACGGCGGCAACGGCTGTTCGCCGCACGGATTGGTCGCCCGAACGTTCTCGGTCCACCAGTTGTTGTTCATCTCGTTGACTCGATCGATCAAGATGAACCCGGGCTCGGCGAAATCGTACGTCGACGACATGATCAGATCCCAGAGACGCCGCGCGGGCAAGGTCTTGTAGACCTTGCACGCGGCGAGGCCGTCCTCGTTGGTCACGTAACCGTCGGTGTACGGCCATTCGCGCCATACGAACTTCGTGCCATCCGTGAGGTCCGGGCGCTCCGCGTCGTATTCCCGCTCGCTCAGCGGGAACGCGAGCCGCCAGTCAGCGTCGCTCTTGACCGCCTCGATGAACTCGTCGGTGATCAGCAGCGAGAGGTTGAACTGACGCAGCCGGCCACTTTCGCGCTTGGCCCTGATGAATTCGAGGACGTCCGGATGACCGATGTCGAACGTGCCCATCTGCGCGCCGCGACGTCCGCCCGCCGAGGAGACCGTGAAACACATCTTGTCGTAGATGTCCATGAACGACAGCGGTCCGGACGTATGCGCGCCGGCGCCCGAGACGTACGCGCCGCGCGGCCGCAAGGTCGAGAACTCGTAGCCGATCCCGCAGCCGGCCTTCAAGGTCAGGCCCGCTTCGTGGACTTTGTTCAGGATGTCGTCCATCGAATCGCGGATCGTGCCCGACACGGTGCAATTGATCGTCGAGGTCGCGGGCTTGTGCTCGAGGGAGCCCGCGTTCGAGGTGACCCGTCCGGCAGGGATCGCACCCTGGCGCAACGCCCAGAGGAACGACTCGTACCACTGCTCCCGCAATGCCTCGGTCGATTCGACGTCGGCGAGCGCACGCGCGACGCGTTTGTAGGTGTCGTCCATCGACTGATCGATCGGCGACCCGTCCTTGGCCGTGAGGCGGTATTTCTTGTCCCAGATGTCGAGCGACGCCTCTTGGAACGAAATACTGCCGACGTCTTTGTTTTTTATCCTGACCACCGTGTTCATGGATTTATTGACTGCTCCCTCGATGATATCGGGCGACCTTCGGCCTCGACGACTGGCGGTTGCCCTCCGCTGACGATTCGCAGCGGACGGAACGCAACCCGCAAACGCTCGTGTGACCCCCCCAACCGGCAAACACTAGATGTTGTGATTGGGGTCAAAAGGTTAAGTCCCGACGCGGATCGACGTCAAGCGAATTATCGGGGCGTTTTGGTGAATTTTTTATTTTAAAAAACAATGCGTTATAAAACATTTGCTAGAATGGTTATCAATGCATTTTTGCGGGCCCAGGTCAAGCGGGTCTCGACGGCAACCCTATATGTTGTGGCGCCGCGACCGACCTCCACCGACCCGAACGGCGGCGCCGCGTCGCTATCGCCACCCCATTGAAATTCCGCGCACCTGTCCCTAGTTCCCGCGTCAGGTCCTGCCGAACCGCCCGCCGGGTGGCCGAGGCAGGGAACATCGACTACGAGGAGGTAGCAACATCATGACCGTCGTGCGTTACGAGCCCTGGGCCATCGTCAATCGCCTGCAGAAGGACATCGACCGACTGTTCGGCGCGCCGATCGCGACCGCCGCGGACTCCGGTGCTTGGTTGCCGCCGGTGGACATCCACGAGGAGCCGAACCGCTTCGTGATCACCGTCGACTTGCCGGGCGTCGATCCGAAGGCCGTGTCGATCACGGCCGAGCAAGGCGTGCTGTCGGTTCGCGGACGCCGCGAAGAGCCTGCCGAGGAGAGCACCGAGGGGTATCGGCGCGTCGAGCGCATCAAGGGCGATTTCGAGCGGCGTTTCAGCCTGCCGGATAGCGCGGACACGCAAGGCATTCGCGCCAAGGCGGCGAACGGCGTCCTCGAGATCGCGATCCCGAAACTCGCCCAGGTGCAGCCGCAACGGATCACCGTCGAAGCGGCCTGAGCGATCGGACGAGCCAGGCGCCTGCCCGGCGGCGCTTCCGTGTAATATCGCGCGGTCCGACGATCGCTCGCGCGGGTCCGGGTGCCAGCCGCATCGCCCCCGCGCGAGCGATCGCGAATCGACTGTCGTCACGGAGTGCGCTCGGGATGAACTCGCGCTTGTCCATCGCGGCCATCGCCGCGGCTGCCGCCCTCGCATTCGGCCCCGGCGGCCGAGCGGCCACGCTCTCGCCGCTGCCGTCGCTCGCACCGATCGTCAAGCGGGTGGCCCCGGCGGTGGTGAACATCGCGACGCGCGGGACGATCGAGGAACCGGGCAACGACCGTAATCCGCTGCTCGACGACCCGTTCTTGCGGCGCTTCTTCGAGACTCCGCCGAACGCGCGGCCGCGGGCGCACGAGTTCCGTGCCGCGGGCTCCGGCGTGATCGTCGACGCGAAGCACGGCTACATCGTCACCAACTATCACGTGATCGAGCATGCGACGCAGATCACCGTGACGCTGCTCGACAACCGTTCCTTCAGCGCGAAGGTCATCGGCGCCGACGAAGGATCGGATCTCGCGCTATTGCAGGCGCGGCAACCCGACCTGGTCGCGATGCCGCTCGGGGACTCCAGCCACCTGCAGGTCGGCGACTACGTGCTCGCGATCGGCAACCCGTTCGGACTGCAGCACACCGTGACCTTCGGGATCGTGAGCGCGCTCGGCCGCTCCGGGATCAACCCCGACGGCTACGAGGACTTCATCCAGACCGACGCCTCGATCAACCCGGGGAACTCCGGCGGCGCGCTCGTGAACCTGCGCGGCGAACTGGTCGGGATCAACTCCGCGATCCTGTCGCGCCAGGGCGGCAACATCGGCATCGGTTTCGCGATTCCGGTGAACATGGTCAAGAACGTGATGGCGCAGTTGATCCGATACGGCGAAGTCAAGCGCGGCGTGCTCGGGGTGAACATCTACGACGTGACGCCGGAGATCGCGAAGGAGTTCGGGCTGCGCGAGGCGAGCGGCGCGCTGGTCGCGGGCGTGATCCGCGGATCGGCCGCCGATCGCGCGGGGATTCAGACCGGCGACATCATCACGTCGATCGACGGCCAGCCGATGCGCAACGCGGGCGAACTGCGTAACGCGATCGGGATGTTGCGCGTCGGCGCGACGATCCAGGTCGGGCTGCTGCGCGACGGCCGCAGCCTGCACGTGACCGCGACGATCGCGAGTCCGGCCGGATCGGCCACCGCGGATGCCGGGCTCATCAACAAGGCGCTCGACGGGGCGAGCTTGGTGGACGAGCCGGGCGGCGGCGGCGTGAGGATCAAGTCGATCCAGCCGGGCAGCGCCGCCGCGCAAGCGGGTCTGCGCGCGAACGACCTGATCGTCGGGGTCGGACGCCAGGCGGTCGCGGACACGAAGGCACTGCGGGCGATCGCGAAGGGCGCGCATTTCTTGATGCTGAAGGTCAAGCGCGGCGCTTCGTTCTTGCTGGTGCCGATCCGGTGAGGTGAGACGATGCAACCAGTAAGCCGCTCCAGCGTGTGCCTCCTCGGCGGAACCGGCTTCGTCGGCTCCCGGCTCGCGGCGCGCTTGCTGCGCGCCGGCCATACGGTGACCGTGCTGTCGCGGGATCCCGAGCGCCACAAGAACCTGCTCGTGATGCCGGGCCTCACGCTGGAGCGTTGCGACCTCTACGCCGCAGCCGAGCTCGCGGACCACCTGCGCGGCTACGACGTCGTGGTGAATCTGGTCGGGATCCTGAACGAGCGGGGATTCGGTGGCCGCGGCTTTCGCAAGGCGCACACGCAGCTCACCGAGATCGCGATCGATGCGGCCCGCGCGGCGGGCGTGCGCCGGTTCCTGCAGGTCTCCTCGCTCGGCGCCGCCGAGGATGCCCCGAGCCACTACCTGCGCTCCAAGGGCGCGGCGGAGCGCCGGGTGCGGGAACGGGCGGGGCCGATGGAATGGACGATCTACCGACCGTCGGTGATCTTCGGCCCGGGGGACTCGTTCCTCAACCGGTTCGCCGCGCTGCTCGCCGCGGTGCCGTGGGTGCTCCCGCTCGCGATGCCCGACGCAAAGCTCCAGCCCGTGCACGTCGACGACGTCGTCGAGGCCTTGCGACGCGGCGTCGAGGGGTCCACGCCATCTGGCGCCACGTTCGAACTCGGCGGCCCGCGCGTGATGACGCTGCGCGAGGTCGTTGGCTTCGTCGCGACCTGCACCGGTCGGCGCCGCGTGATCCTGGGTTTGCCCCGGATCGTGTCCCGGGTGCAGGCCCTCGTCATGGATTTCGTACCGGGCCGACCGTTCTCGAGCGACAACTACCGATCACTGACCGTCGACAGCGTTTGCGCCGAGGACGGCTTCGCCCTGCTCGGCCTGCGCCCGCGGTCGATGGAAGGATCCGCGCCCGCGTTCCTCGGCGCCCGCGAATCGAACGCGCGGCTCAGCCGCTGGCGCCGGCGCGCGGGGCACGACTGACCGCGGCGGCGCGCGCGCCGCAAACCGCGGCGTCGCGAGCGCTGCGCCCGAGCGCGGCGATCGCGCGAATCCGCGCGAAAAACGCCGGGAATCGTCCGCCGGAACGCGCGAACTCGCGTGCGAAACCCGGCACGCAACGCTCGTAGGTCGCGAGCGACGCGAGTTCGGCGTTGTTCATCGGCTTGCGGAACCAGCTCGCGAGAGGAGCCTCGGCGCCCCAGGGGGCGCTGAGCCGTAGGTAGGCGGTGCGCAAGGCCGCGAACTCGCGGCGCTTGCGCTCGAGCATCGCCGCCGAATCGATCGGGGCCCGGTAGATCGCCGCGAGACGCGCGCGCGCAGCGCGCAGCAACGCGAGCACGGCCTGGTAGCGGCGCTGGTTCCGTTCGTAGCGGGCGAGATCCTCCGTGCGTCCTTGTGCCTCCAGCCAGCGGCGCACCCCTTCACGCTCGACGAAGGTCGCGAGACCCTCGTCGAAGCGGGTATCGCCGGGGACGAACAACCGTTGGTGGGTGAGCTCGTGGAAGATGATCGCCGCGAGATCGACGTCGCTCCAGCCCATCATCGTACTGAGCACCGGGTCGTCGAAGTGTCCGAGCGTCGAGTACGCCGCGACGCCCTCGACCGCGACGTCGTCACCGGCGGCGCGCAGCTTGCGCGCGAGCGACCGGGCGCGTCGTTGCACGAAGTACCCGCGATAGGCCATGCAGCCGACGAACGGATAACACCAACGCTTCGCGCGCAAGGAAAAGCGCGGCGCCGCGAACACGTTCCAGACGACGTACGGGCGGTCGATCGCGGCGTAGCTGCGATAGCTGCCGTTGTCCGGCAGATCGAGGTCGCGACTCGCGAAATCGCGAATCGCGGTGACTTCGCGCAGCTGCGCGCGCAGTCGCGCGGGCGTCGCCGGATCCGCGATCACGCGCGCGATCGGCTCGCGCCGCCACAGCACCGCCGCCTGGCCGACCGCCGCCTGCCACTCGTAACACCCGGTCGTACCGATCGCGAGCGTCGCGAGGATCGCGAGCGCGCCGACCCGCCGCAGGATGCTGCTACCATTCACGGATGCAAGTGTATCTGGTCGGCGGAGCGGTCCGGGACTCGCTGCTCGGCCTCCCGGTCAAAGAGCGCGATTGGGTCGTGGTCGGCGGGACGCGCGAGGAGTTGCTCCGGCTCGGGTACCGGGAAGTGGGACGCGACTTCCCGGTGTTCCTGCACCCCGATACGCACGAGGAGTACGCGCTCGCCCGCTTGGAGCGCAAGGTCGCTCCGGGCTATCACGGCTTCCAGTTCCGCTTCGACCCCGGCGTGACCCTCGAGGAGGACCTGCGGCGCCGGGACTTGACGATCAATGCGATCGCCCAGGCGGCGGACGGCACCTACGTCGATCCGTATGGCGGACGGCGCGATCTCGAGCAGCGCTGCCTGCGACACGTGTCGGAGGCGTTCGTCGAAGACCCCTTGCGCGTGTTGCGGGTCGCGCGCTTCGCGGCGAAGTTCGCGCCGCTCGGATTTCGGATCGCGCCGGAGACCGCATCCTTGATGGCGGCGATCGTGCAGCGCGGCGAACTCGATGCGCTCGTGCCCGAGCGCATCTGGCAAGAGACCGACAAGGCGCTGCGCGAGCCCGCCGCGCGCGAGTATTTCGTGACGCTGCGCGCCTGCGGCGCACTGCGGGTGGTGTTCCCGGAACTCGAGGCGCTGTTCGGCGTCCCCCAGCCGCGGGAGTGGCATCCGGAAGTCGACACCGGCGACCATGTGCTTCGCGTGCTCGATCAGGCGGTGCGGCTGAGCGGCGACCCGAGAGTGCGCTTCGCCGCGCTGGTCCACGATCTCGGCAAAGGGACCTCGCCAGCGAGTTCCTGGCCTCGTCACCGCGGCCACGAGGAACGCGGTGTCGAACTGATCGGGGCGCTGGCCGCGCGGCTGAAGATCCCGGCGGAGTACCGCGATCTCGCGACGATCGTCGCCCGTTGCCACGGACTCGTGCATCGCGCGTTCGACTTGCGCGCGGTGACGGTGCTCGAAGTGCTGGAGCGGGTCGACGCGTTCCGGCGGCCGCAGCGCTTCGACGAGGCGCTGACGGCCTGCGAGGCCGACTGGCGCGGGCGAGCGGGACTCGAGGATCGCGCGTACCCGCAGCGCGACTACCTGCGCGAGGCGCGCAGCGCCGCGGCCGCGGTCAAGCCGACGAGCGCCGAGATCGCGACCGCGGACGGGCCGCACATCGCGCGCCAGCTGCGCGAGCGGCGCATCGCCGCGATCGACGCGGTGCGCGCCGGCCACCGCGAGTCGAGCGAGCCGCCGGGATCCGCAAATCCGGGGCTAGAGGGTATGTCGTAGGTCGCGCAGCGCGAAGCCGCTCGGGGCCCCGGTCAGGCCCCGGCACCAGGCCATCGCCTTGAAGCGTTCGCCCATCTCCCCGGGCATCATCAAACGTCGCGCCTCGTTCGCCAGGCGCGCGGACTGCAGCGGGTCGGCGCCGGCGAGTTCGCGCAGGTGCGCGTCGATCCCGTTGCCCGCGAGGAAGTACGCCTGGGTCGTGTACCCTGCGATGTCGAAGCCCGCGTCGTCGCCGACCTCCGCGAGCGCGGTGAAGTCCACCCACGCGCTGATGTCCTCGAGCCCCGGACGCGCGAACGGGTCGTCGGACACCCGGTGGCGGTAGTGGCAGATCAAGGTCCCTTGCCGCCGCTCGGCGAGGTAGTAGTGCGCTCGCGGCAAGCCGTAGTCGAACCACAGCACCGCCCCGGTGCGCAGCGACCGCGTGACCTCGGTCGCCCAGGGTCGCAGGCGCGGGCACCATTCGGACTCGTAGCCGTCGGCCCAATCGCCGCCCGCTGCGTCGCGCAACGCGTCGCAGGCCGTCGCGAGCGCCGGATTCGCGGGGCGCGCGGACCACTCGAACCGCTCGCCGTCGGGACATTCGACCCCGAGTTCCTCGACTCCCGCCCGGCTCCAGCGAAACCGCACCACCGGCAACGCATCGAGGACTTCGTTCGCGACGATCAGACCGTCGAACGGCGCCGCCGGCGGCTCGTCGAGCCATTCCACCCGGTCGATGCGATCCCCGAGGCGCTCCCGAAGGTGCGTACGCTGCCGATCGCGCAGCTCGGCGCTGACGTCGAGGATCCAGTAGCGCGACGGCTCGATGCCGCGCGCGCCGAGAAACTCGAGGAGGTCGGCCGCGAGGCGCCCGCTGCCGGCGCCGATCTCGAGGATCGCGCCGCCGCCGATCTCGCCGAGCACGCCGGCGCCGGCTGCGGCGACCGCGGCGCCGAACAGCCGGGAGATCTCGGGCGCCGTCGTGAAATCGCCGCCGGGACCGAGCTTGCGCGCCCCGGCGCTGTAGTATCCGAGCCCCGGCGCGTACAACGCGAGCTCCATGAAGCGATCGAAGCCGATCCAGCCGCCGGCCGCGCGCACGGCCGCGGCGATGTGCGCTCGCACCCGTGCCTCGTGGTCCTGCTCGCCAGGGAGGGTCGCCGATTCACGCTGCGACGGGGTTCCGGTATCGTAGATTCGCATGATGAAGAACGACGACGAACGATCGGATTTGGCGGGCCGCGTCGCGCTGGTGACCGGGGGTGCCCGCCGCGTCGGCGCCGAGATCGTCCGTTGCCTGCACGCCGCGGGGGCTGCCGTAGTGGTGCATTATCGCTCGTCCGCCAGCGATGCGGAAGCGCTGGTCGCGGCACTGAATGCGCGTCGCGCCGGTTCCGCGAGTGCCGTGAGCGCGGATTTGCTCGAGGCGGGAGCGCCGGAAGCCGTGGTCGCCGCGGCGATCGAGCGATACGGCGGCATCGACGTGCTGGTCAACAACGCGTCGAGTTTCCATCCCACGCCGGTCGGACGCATCACGCGGCGCGACTGGGACGACCTCGTCGGCACGAACCTGATGGCGCCCACGTTCCTGTCGCAGGCGGCCGCGCCCAGCTTGCGCGCGCGCCACGGCCTGATCGTGAACATCGTCGATATCCACGGTCTGCGGCCGTTGCGCGACCATCCGGTCTACTCGAGCGCGAAGGCCGGTCTCGCGATGCTCACGCGCGCGCTCGCGCGCGACCTCGGCCCGGAGATTCGGGTGAACGGCATCGCACCCGGCCCGGTGCTGTGGCCGGAGCAGGAGATCGACGCGGCGCTGAAGCACGAGATCGTCGAGAAGACGGCGCTGAAGCGGCACGGGACGCCGCAGGACGTCGCGCGCACGGTGCTGTTCCTGGTTCGCGACGCGCCCTACGTGACCGGCCAGATCATCGCGGTCGATGGCGGCCGCGGCATCTAGGGCGCGGTGAGGGGAAGATGCGCCTGACGGCTTACACGGATTACTCGCTGCGCGTGCTGATTCGCCTCGCGCTGCGGCCCGCCGACCTCGCGACGATCGCCGAGATCGCGGCGCTGTACGGGATCTCGGAGCATCATTTGACGAAGGTGGTCCACAAGCTCGGGGTCGCCGGGTACGTCGAGACGGTCCGCGGCCGGGGCGGCGGCCTGCGGCTCGCGAAGCCGCCGTCGCGGATCGGGGTGGGCGACGTCGTGCGCCGGATGGAGCCGGACCTGCGCATCGTCGCCTGCCTGCGCGACGCCGACGCCTGCCGCATTGGGCCGGCTTGCGTGCTGTCGAGCGCGCTCGCCCGCGCGCTCGCCGCCTTCCTGGCCGAGCTCGACCGGTACACGCTCGCCGATCTGGTCGCGAAGCCTCGCCGGCTCGGGCAGCTCCTCGGCGTCGAACCCGCGGAACCGCTCGGCGCGCGCGAGTAAGGCCGCGGGATGACGCTCGCGGCGTATTTCCCGCCAATCCTCGCCGTGCACGTCGGCAGTGTCGCGCTGTCCGGCGCGCTGTTCTCGGTGCGCGCCGCGTTGCGCATCGCCGGCCGGGATGCCGCGGCTCGGCGCCCCGTCCTGCGGTATGCCTCCTACCTCATCGACACGACGTTGCTCGTGGCCGCGATCTTGTTGATGCAGATCGTGCACCAGTACCCGTTCGTCGACGCCTGGCTGACGACGAAGCTGCTGCTGCTGATCCTCTATATCGGACTCGGCAGCATCGCACTGAAGCGCGCTCGCAGCCGGCCCGGCCGGATCGCCGCGACGCTCGCCGCGTGGATGGTGTTCGCGGCGATCATCGGCGTCGCGGTCACGCGCAGTCCCGCGAGCTGGTTCGCGCTGCTGCGCCGCTGAAGCCGCGGCGCCGGATCGCCGGGCCGGGCCTCGCGCGCGCTCAGCCCGGCCGACCGTCGGCGCGGGGCGAAACCAAGATCGGCGCATAGACCCAGAGGAACAGCGCGAAGGCCGACGTCCACAGGAACGCGGCGACCAGGATCACGATCGGGTACGCGAGCCCCAGGAGCGCGAAGCCGAATACGCGCACGAGGCCCGCGAGCAGCAGCAGCACGTACGCGACCACCGTGCGCGGATCGAGTTCGAGCGGCCGCCCCGAATGGCCGAGCGCGGCTCGCGTGATCACGCCGAGGATCATCGTCGCGAGCGCCCCGACCGTGAGCGCGTGCAGCCAGAACGCCGCGATCGCGTAGCCGCCGAGGAGCGCGGCGCATTTCAACGCGAGGCCGAGCGGTATCCAGGCGTAACCCAAATGCAGCACCCACACCAGCGGCTTCGACAGCGTCCGGCCGCTGCGCCACTGGGCGAGCCGTACCGCCTGGATCAACGCGGCGACCGCGGCCGTCGCGCCGGCGACCCGCCCGCCGGGCGCGATCGCGTCGACGAGGACGACCGCCGCCATCGCGACGATCGCCGCCGGTCCAACGCCGGGAAAGGTCCGCATCGTGACGCCTTCGCCGCGCAGCGCGCCGCTGGTGAACGCCGGCACGATGCGACCGCCGATGATCGTCACGAGGAGCAGCACCAGATCGATCGCGACCAGGATCGCGCGCGTCGCCGCGGCGGCGTCGTGGCGCAGGATCTCGACGTGGAACACGGCATCGCAGATCGTCAACGCGACGAGCACCAGCGGCAGGGGCCAGTTGCGGTTGCCGGCGCGCAGCAACGGCGGCGCGATGAACGCCGCGAGCAGCGGGAAGAACGCGAGGTCGAGCGCGGCGACGACCCCGGCGGGCCACCATGACGCGGTCGCCACCGCGACGCGCGCGGCGAACCATACCGCGAGCAGTACCGCGAGCGGAGCCCCGGCAACGCCGCGTTGCCCCGTCCAGTTCGGCACCGCGGTCAACAGGAATCCCGCGATCGCGGCACCGATGAAGCCGAACATCATCTCGTGCGCGTGCCATAGCGTCGGCGGCCACGGACAGGGCAGCGTCAACCCATAGACGTAGATCGCAGCCCAGATCGGTATCAGCACGAACGCCGCGAGGCCCGCGGCGAGGAACGCCGGTCGGAAGCCTGCCGCGAAGACTTGCCAACGCATGACCGCGCCCTCGTCGCCCGCCGCGAGCGCTACGGCCGATCGGGCCGACGCACCGGCGTTTTTAAGATGTAGATTGAATATATCTTAAGTGGGTGTGGCCGTCGACACGGGCCGCGCGTCGAGATCGCTCCGATCACGCTCGAGCACGACGCCCACGTCGCGCGAACTGCGCAGTGCGCCGGGTTTGCTGAGCACGACCCGGACCGACTCGACGCCGAACTCCCCGAGGACCAGCATCGCGATCCGTTCGGCGAGCGTCTCGACCAGATGGAAGCTCGAGCCCTCGATGAACGCGACGAGTCGCTTCGCGACCCGCTTGTAGTTGAGGGTATCCTCGATCGCGTCCGACGCGGCGGCCTTGCGAACGTCCATCGCCATTTCGAGGTCGACGTACACGGTCTGCTTGACCTGACGTTCCCATTCGAAGATCCCGATGATCGCTTCGCTCTTCAGCGCGTGAATGAAGATTTTGTCCATCGAATGTCCCGATCCACCCTAGTTCCCCGCCTCATCGAGCGGCCAGTTCGCCCGCGCCGGAACGGACGGTCCGCGAACCGCGCCGCGCTCGAGGCGCAGGCAGCCCGCGAGCGCGATCATCGCACCGTTGTCGGTGCAGAACTGCGGGCGCGGAAAATGCGCGCTCGCCCCGTATTCCTCGGCGACGGCGCCGAGCCGTTCGCGCAGCCGCCGGTTCGCGCCGACGCCACCAGCGACGACCAGGCGTTCGCGGCCGGTCGCCCGCAGCGCCCGCCGGCATTTCTCGGCCAAGGTGTCGACGACCGCGTCCTCGAACGCGCGCGCGACGTCGGCTCGGTCCGTCTCGTCGAGCACGCGGTCGCGCAAGGCTACCCGTACCGCGGTCTTCAAGCCACTGAAGCTGAAATCGAGCCCCGGCCGGTCGAGCATCGGACGGGGGAACCGATAGGCGCCGGCCCGCCCGCGCTCGGCCAGCGCGGCGAGCGCGGCGCCGCCCGGATAGGGAAGCCCGAGGAGCTTCGCGGTCTTGTCGAACGCCTCGCCGGCCGCATCGTCGAGGGATTCGCCGAGCACCCGGTAATCGCCGAGCCCCGCGACGTCCACCAGCATCGTGTGGCCGCCGGAGACCAGCAGCGCGAGGAATGGGAATTCGGGCGGCTGCGCCTCGAGGAGCGGGGCGAGCAGGTGCCCTTCGAGGTGATGCACGCCGATCGCCGGCTTGGCCCAGGCATAGGCCAGCGCGCGCGCGAACGACGCGCCGACGAGCAGCGCGCCGATCAGACCGGGGCCGGCCGTATAGGCGACCGCGTCGATCGACGCCGGCGCCGCGTCGGCCTCCGCGAGCGCGGCACGCACCAGCGGTAGCAGGCGTCGCACGTGATCGCGGGACGCGAGTTCGGGCACGACGCCACCGTACGCCTGATGCATTGCAACCTGGGTATGGAGACGGTGCGCGAGCAGCCCGGCGGCGGCATCATAGACCGCGACACCCGTCTCATCGCAGGAGGTTTCGACGCCGAGCACACGCATAGTTTTGCCTTTTATCCTGGGGCACCGTAGAATGCGCGCCCCGCCGCTCGATGCCGGCGGCCGTTACATCGTGCGACTATACTTTGAGGTCTGAATGCCCAGCGTTCGTGTTCGCGAGAATGAGTATTTCGACGCCGCGTTGCGCCGATTCAAGCGCGCCTGCGAGAAAGCGGGCATCCTCACCGAACTCCGTCGTCGCGAATTCTACGAAAAGCCGACCCAGGAACGTAAGCGCAAGAAGGCCGCTGCGGTCAAGCGCCATCTGAAGCGCCTGTCCCGCGAGGGCATGCGCGGCGCTCCCGGCTCGGGCGCGCCGTCCGCGGGCCCGTCCCGCCAGTACTGACGTCCCGGGACGCCCACGGCCGATGACGCTCAAGGCGCGGATCACCGAAGACATGAAGACGGCGATGCGCTCCGGAGAAAAGGAGCGGCTCGGCGTCATCCGGATGCTGACCGCGGCGATCAAGCAGCGGGAAGTCGACGAGCGGATCACGCTCGACGACGCGCAGGTGATCGGCGTGATCGAGAAGATGATCAAGCAGCGCAAGGAATCGCTGCAACAGTTCCAGGCCGGTCACCGACCGGACCTCGCCGACAAGGAAGCCGCCGAGATCACGCTGCTGCAGACCTATCTGCCGGCCGCGCTGACCGACGGGGAAGTCGACGCGCTGATCGCCGAAGCGATCGCGACGTCCGGCGCGGCGAGCATCAAGGACATGGGCAAGGTGATGGCGCTGATCAAGAGTCGGGCCCAAGGCCGCGCGGACATGGCCGTGGTCGGCTCGAAGATCAAGGCGAAGCTCGGCGGCTGACCGCGCGCGGTCCATGTCCGGCCGCATCCCTCAAGCCTTCATCGACGAGGTCATCGCACGCTCGGACATCGTCGACGTGGTCGGCTCCCGCGTGCAACTGAAGAAGGCGGGCCGCGAATACAAGGCCTGCTGTCCGTTCCACAGCGAAAAGACCCCGTCCTTCTGGGTGAGCCCCGACAAGCAGTTCTATCATTGCTTCGGCTGCGGCGCGCACGGCACCGCGATCGGCTTTCTGATGCAATTCGAGAAACTGGAGTTTCCGGATGCGGTCGCCGTGCTCGCCGAACGGGTCGGGCTCGAGGTGCCGCGGGAGGCGGGGCCCGGCGCGGGCGGCGGCGATCTGTACGAACTGCTGTCGCGAGCGGCGATCTTCTTTCAACAATGCCTGCGGGACGACGCCCGCGCCCGCGCGTATCTCGCGGGGCGCGGGATCACCGACGCGACCGCGGCGGATTTCGCGCTCGGCTACGCGCCGGACTCGTGGAACGCGCTGCTCGGACGGCTCGGGTCCAGCCCCGAGGAGCGCCATCGACTGCAGCAGGCGGGGCTGATCATCGAACGGGACTCGCGTGGCGGGGAGCGCACCGCCGGCTTCTACGACCGGTTCCGCGATCGCGTGATGTTCCCGATCCGCGATTCGCGCGGCCGGGTGATCGCGTTCGGCGGACGGATCATCGATCAGGGCGAGCCGAAGTACCTGAATTCGCCCGAAACGCCGCTGTTTCACAAGGGCCGCGAACTCTACGGGCTCTACGAAGCGCGCCGCGCCCAGACCGAGTTCCCTCGGTTGGTCGTGGTCGAGGGATACCTCGACGCGGTGCGGCTGCACCAGGCCGGTCTCCGTTATGCGGTCGCGACGCTCGGGACCGCGACCACCCTGGAGCATCTGCACAAGATCTTCCGGCTCACCAGCGAGGTGGTGTTCTCGTTCGACGGCGACCGGGCGGGCCGTGCCGCCGCCTGGCGGGCGCTGGAGACCGCGCTGCCCCTCGCGGCCGACGGGCGCGAGATCAAGTTCCTGTTCCTGCCCGAGGGCCACGATCCGGATACCCTGGTCGCGGCCGAGGGCGCCGCCGGCTTCGAGCAACGGCTGCAGGCAGCGCTGCCGCTGTCGGAGTACTTGCTGCGCGAACTGAGCGCGACGATCGACCTCGATCACATCGACGGGCGCGCGAAGCTCGCGGCGCGGGCGAGGCCGCTGTGGCAGCGGCTGCCCGAGGGGGTGTATCGGGAGCTGCTGACCGACCGGCTAGCGGCCGAGATTCGGCTGCCGGCGGAGAAACTTCGATCGCTCCTCGCGGTGCCGGCCGAGTCGCGCGGCCGCGGCGCGGCGACGCCTGCACCGGCTCGCACGGCTCGGCCCCGGGCAGGCGTCAGCGCCGGGCGCGGGCCCCTGCTCCGGCAAGCGATCATGCTCGTGCTGCATCATCCTGTTGCGGTGCAGCGTCTGGATGCGGTCGACCGGCTGGAACGAATCGATCAAGCGGGGATCGCGGTGCTCCGCGAGCTCATCGCGCAAGCGCGCGCGCTGTCCACCCCGAGCACGGCGGCCTTGCTCGAGCGCTGGCGGGATCGCCCCGAATATGCGCGGCTCGCGGACCTCGCCGCCCGAGCGCCCTTGGTCGCGGGCGCGGAGGCGGCCGCGAGCGAACTGCGCCAGGCGATCGAAAAGCTCGCGGTCGCGCAAGGCGCCGGCCGGCGAGTCGACGAACTCCTCGAGAAGGCGCGGGACTCGGGCTTGAACTCCGAGGAAAAGGCGGAACTTAATGCGTTATTGATCGCAAAAGGCCGGTCCGGGAACCCGGGGCCCGCGCCGGCCGGCGGATGATCCCGGGCGCCGAGGGCCCGCAGTTCCTGGCAGGCAGGCCGCCGGAACAGTATACTAGCCGGCTCTGCGCCGTGTTTTCCACCTTTGGCTTTACGAGGCGTCCAGCTTGACCAAGAAAGCGTCACCAGGCACCGCGACCCAGATCGCCGACGAGCGGCAGTCCCAGCTGAAGCTCCTGATCGCGCGCGGCAAGGAACAGGGCTACCTGACCTACGTCGAGGTCAACGACCACCTGCCGAGCGAGATCGTCGATCCGGAGCAGATCGAAGACATCGTCAACATGATCAACGACATGGGCATTCCGGTGTACGAGAAGGCGCCGGACGCCGAGTCGTTGCTGCTCGCGGACGCCACCGCGGCGCCGGACGAGGAAGCCGTCGAGGAGGCAACCGCGGCGCTCGCGAACCTGGACGCCGAGTTCGGTCGGACGACGGATCCGGTGCGCATGTACATGCGCGAGATGGGCACGGTCGAGCTGCTGACGCGCGAAGGCGAGATCCGGATCGCGAAGCGCATCGAGGAGGGCCTCGAGGCCGTCAAGATCGCGCTCGGCAGCTACCCGGGAACCTACGATCTGCTGTTGAAGAGCTACGAGTCGGTGAAGTCCGGTCAGACCCGGCTGGTCGACGTGATCGTCGGCTTCGTCGATCCGAACGCGCCCGACGAGATCGCGCAGCCGCAAAACCCGAAATTGATGCCGATCGAGGCCGACGACGACGAGGACGAAGCGGACGGCGACGAGGACAGCGAGGCGATCGACACGGGCCCGGACCCGGTAGAGGCTGCGAAGCGCTTCGCAGCGCTCGCGAAGGTCCACCACCAGTACGTCAACTCGCTCGACAAGCTGGGATCGAAGGATCCGAAGACGCAGAAGCTGCGCAAGAAGGCTTGCGGCGAACTGATGGAGCTCAAGCTCTCGCCGAAGATGTTCGACCAGCTGATCGAGAACTTGCGACGGCACGTTGGCGAAGTGCGGGCGCTGGAGCGCGAGATCATGTTCTTGTGCATCAAGCAGGCGGGCATGCCGCGCAAGGACTTCATCGCCTCGTTCCCGAAGAACGAGACCAGCACGCGCTGGCTCGAAAAGCACATCAAGGCGAAGAAGCGCTATTCGGCCGCGCTCGGCAGATTCCGCGACGAGATCGGCCTGCGGCAGAACAAGCTGAAGGAGCTCGAGACCGCGTACCACTTGCCGATCGGCGAGATCAAGGAGATCAACCGCGAGGTGTCGATCGGCGAGGCGAAGGCGCGCCGCGCGAAGAAGGAGATGGTCGAGGCCAACCTGCGCCTCGTGATCTCGATCGCGAAGAAGTACACGAATCGCGGACTGCAGTTCCTCGACCTGATCCAGGAAGGCAACATCGGCCTGATGAAGGCCGTCGACAAGTTCGAGTACCGGCGCGGCTACAAGTTCTCGACCTACGCGACCTGGTGGATCCGCCAGGCGATCACGCGCTCGATCGCGGACCAGGCGCGCACGATCCGCATCCCGGTGCACATGATCGAGACGATCAACAAGCTGAACCGGATCTCGCGGCAGATGTTGCAGGAGATGGGTCGCGAACCGACGCCCGAGGAGCTCGCGGTCCGCATGGAGATGCCCGAGGACAAGGTGCGCAAGGTGCTGAAGATCGCCAAGGAGCCGATCTCGATGGAGACGCCGATCGGCGACGACGAGGACTCCCATCTCGGAGACTTCATCGAGGACACGTCGGTGTCCTCGCCGATCGACTCGGCGACGACCGAATCCCTGCGCGAGACGACGCACTCGGTGCTCGCACAACTGACGCCGCGCGAGGCGAAGGTGCTGCGCATGCGCTTCGGGATCGACATGAACACCGACCACACGCTCGAGGAGGTCGGCAAGCAGTTCGACGTGACCCGCGAGCGGATCCGCCAGATCGAGGCGAAAGCACTGCGCAAGCTCCGGCATCCGAGCCGCAGCGAGCAGTTGCGCAGTTTCTTGATGGACGATTGACGCATCGCGCGGGCACCCCCCGCGCGATCCCCCCTCCCTTCACGACGGCGGGCCCCGCGGCGTGCGCTCGTCCCGTGTCCGCGTGTCCGCGTGTCGGCGACCCGTCGACGCTCGGTCGCGTCTGCGCGACAACGCGGGATTCCTAGGTAGTTATCCGTATTTGTTCGGGGGACGGGCTTGAGTATCGTGCGCGCGACGGGAAATTGAAGAAATGGCGCGACCGTCGATCAATCCGGGTCGGCTCCGCACGCCATCAGCGAGAGGATGAAAGCGATGTTGCAAAAACCCCGATTGACCAGATTCCTGCCGCACGTACTGCTGCTCGGTGTGTGTGCGAGCGTCGCTGCCCCGAGCTGGGCGGTGCCGAGCTTCGCGCGCCAGACCGGCATGGCCTGCGCCGCGTGCCACACGGTGTTCCCGGAACTGACGCCGTTCGGCCGCGAGTTCAAGTTGAACGGCTACGTGCTCGACAACATGAAGCAGATCACCGGCATCACGAGCAACGCGCAATCGACGCTCGCGCTGAACGAGATCCCGCCGATCAGTCTCATGTTGCAGATGTCGTACACGCACACCGGCTCGCCGCTTCCCGACAGCGCGCTCACCGGCGCCTACGCGAAGAACGGCGACGTGCTGTTCCCGCAGCAGGCGAGCTTCTTCTACGCCGGCAAGATCGCCAACGACCTCGGGGCGTTCGTGCAGTTGACCTACGACGGCGTCGGCGGCTCGTTCGGTCTCGACAACACCGACGTCCGCTACGCGCGCCACGTGGAACTGCCGTCCTTGGGCAACAAGGACCTGGTGATCGGCGTCACGCTGAACAACAATCCGACGGTGCAAGATCCCTGGAACACGACGCAGGCCTGGGGATTCCCGTACTCCGGCAGCTCGACCGCGCCCGGACCGAGCGCGTCGACGAAGCTCGACAGCGGCGGCATCGGCCAGTCCGCGGGTGGCCTCGGCGTCTATGCGTGGTGGAATCACAGCCTCTACGCGGAAGTGACCCTGTACGCCGCGGCGATCCAGGGCGGCGCGCATCCGCTCGACAGCACGCAGGCGGCGGTGATCCACGGCGTCTCGCCGTACTGGCGCCTCGCCTACGAGTCCCGCTGGGGCCGCAATTCCCTCGAGATCGGCACCTACGGAATCGACGCCCACATGCATCCGGGCAACGGCAACGCGCTCGCCGGTCCGACCGATGAGTACCTCGACGTCGCCGGCGACGCGCAGTACGAGTACATCGGCGGGGACAACCTGTTCACGGTGACCACGACCTACATCCACGAGCGCCAGACGCTCGCGGCGAGCGTGCTGGACGGCTTCGCGGCGAACGATCACAACACCCTGAAGACGTTCAAGCTGATGGGCGAGTACTACTATCAGCGGATGATCGGCGGTGCGATCGGGTACTTCAACACCACCGGCACGAGCGACGCATTGCTCTACGCCGCGGCGCCCGTCGGCGGAAGCGCGGTGAACAGTCCGGACTCGAACGGCGAGGTCTTCGAGGTGAACTACCTGCCCTGGCTGAACACGAAGCTCCAGCTGCAGTACGTCCACTACAACAAGTTCAACGGTGGCACGAGCAACTACGACATCGGGCCGGGGCCTTACGATCCCGCGGTATACGCGCCCGGTACCATCGGCCGCAGCGCGTCCGACAACGATACGTTGTACGTGCTCGCCTGGCTGAATTTCTGACGCGGCGTGCTCAAACGAAAGGCGGAGTGAACGAGTTATGAAGCGAAGAACCCTGTTGACACTGACTCTCGGCGCTTGCGTCGGCCTCGGAGGACTCGCGCAGGCGCAGAACCTCGCGAACGCGCAGGACAAGGCCGAGCTCAAGGCGACGATCGACAATTGCTCGGTCTGTCACGGCATCAACGGCCACAGCGTCTCGCCGACGTTCCCCAACTTGGCGGCGCAGCAGCCGGTGTACATCGAGAACCAGCTGAAGGCGTTCAAGGACCACTCGCGAGGTGACCCGAACGCCCAGGCGTTCATGTGGGGCATGGCCTCGGGGCTCAGCGACCAGATGATCAGTCAGGTCGCCGAGTACTTCGCGTCGCAGCCGCCGGCGCCGCCGGAGAAGGGCGATCCGAAGCTGATCGCGGAAGGTCACCACATCTTCACCCACGGGATTCCGGCGGAAGGGGTCCCCGCGTGCGCGAGCTGTCACGGGCCGGAGGCTGCGGGCCGCGGAATGTTCCCGCGCCTCGCGGGACAGCATCAGGAGTACCTGTTGAAGCAGCTGCTGGTGATCCAGACCGCACTGCGTAACGCGCCGGTGATGCACGGCGTGATCAGGGATCTGAACCGGCAGCAGATGGACGCGGTGACGACTTACTTGGCGTCGCTCTAACCCCCCCCCCCGAGAAGCGCCCCGCCCGCCGGTCGGAGACGACCGGCGGGTTTTTTTTGCCGGCGGCGATCCCGCAACGGCGGCGCGCACGGCGCCCCCGTCGCGGTCCGGCAGACCGGGCCGACGCCGGCTTGGCGCATCGGGACAAGCCGATGACGCAAAATGATCAGCGGGCACGCCCCGACCTTGACCATACTGCTTCCTTTGGGGGCGAGCGCGGCTCGAAGGGGCGCGCGGCGGATGCGTTCCCCGACGGCCACGGAGACACACGATGCACGAC
>JAJYFF010000116.1 GCA_021785405.1 Pseudomonadota bacterium
CACGCAGCAAGTGCTCGCGAGCCAACGCCGGTCGAGCGATGCACAGGGCCATCGAGTCCTGCAGCTGGTCGCGAAATCCGTACGCTCCGCTCGCCTGGTAGAACGCCGACCGGGCCCACAGGCGACAAGCGACGGTTTGATAGAGAAACCAGCGGTTGAGCATGATGTCCATCGAACGATCCGGTGTCTTGACCTGCACGGTCCCGAGCAGTTCGTCCCAAAACGCGACGACGGTGCCGAGGACCGCATCGACGTCGGCCGCCCGATAGCGCGCGATCAGGGCGCGCGCGCTTTCGGCGTCGGGGCTGTCGCCGAGCAGGAAGAGAACGTCGACGACGGCGTCCGGCGCGAGCTCGATGGACGTTCGCAGGGCAGCGCACGGATCGAGCGCAGCGCCGGTTCGCCGCGACCACGCGGCGGCGCGAGCCAGCGCCGCCGGCCGCGCGAGCGTGCCGTGCCGGCCGAGGAACTCGCGCCGATCCGCGGTCCAGTCCGTATGCCGTCCACCGAGATCGGCGAACGCGACGCGCGCGCCGAACGCCTCGTCCCAGGAGTTGCGCGCGAACAGCGCGCCCGTCGTCGCATCCCACTCGGTGACGATGAACGGCGCGCAGCCCTCCCGGGTGACGCCCAGCACCCACTCCACGTAGGCCGTGACGGACAGCCGGCGAGGTCGCGCGGAGGTGTTGCGGATTCGCAGGCGCGAGATCTTGATCGAATCCCGCAACGGCACGAACTGCAGCAGGTCGGTGGCGATGCCGTGCGATTCGTGCTCGAAGCGGCTGTAGCCCGGTCCGTGCCGCGCGCAGTGGTGCGCGTGCGGATCGCGGATCGGCAGGAGCGTGGGTCCCCAGAGATCATCCGTGTCCTCGTCCTTGAGGTATATCGCCTCGCCCGGCCGATCCGCCACCGGGTCGTTCGACCAGGGCGTCAAGGTGCGTTCGCGGCTGTTCATCGACCAGGTGAAGCCGCTTCCCTCCGCGGCCACCTGAAAGCCGAAATCGGCGTTGGCGACGACGTTGATCCACGGCGCGGGCGTCGAGCGACCGGGTCCCAACAGGGTGACGTACTCGCGTCCGTCGGCCGCGAAGCCGCCGGTGCCGTTGAAGAACTCCAGATCCTCCGGCGCCGGACCCACGATCCGATGATCCGCGGACGCCGGCCCGCGCGCGGGAAGCCGTTCGCCCCGCGCGAACGAAGGGTGCGGCCGGTCCAGTTGTCTCGCCAGGTCGCCACGTCGCCCCGCGAGCACCACTCGCGCGACCGCGCCCAACGTGGCGCGTGCGTCGGCGGAGATCAGGTCCGCGCGCAGCACGAATACGCCGCCGTGCAGCGCATCCGCGGTGATCTGGCGTCGCGACCGGCTCACCCGCACCTCCGTCTCGAGCGCAACCTGCAGGTCCTGGACGTACGAGCTCTCGCGCTCATTGAGAATCACCAGGTCGACGGCGAGACGCTTCATCCGCCAGTACTCATGCGCCTGCAGCAGCCGGTGGGCAAGCCCGACGTGGTCGATGTCATCGATCCGCAGCAGCAGGATCGGCAAGTCGCCGGAGATCCCCTGGCTCCAGAGGGCGGCTGGCGCGGCGTGCGCGCGGCGAATGGTGTCCGATGACGCGCGCATCTGGGAGTCCGCGTACAGCAGATGTCCGGCGAGCCGCTGGAACAGGCTCGCCTCGGCCTCGGTGATTCCGAGATGCAGCAGTTGCACCTGGGCCTGGGTCCACGCGAGCATGCCGGCGCGACCGAACGCGTTGCCATCGCGGTGCTTGTCGACGAGCGCGAGAATGCCCTCGCGCGTCGCCGCTGCCGAGGTCCAGAAGGTGATCTGCCGGGTCGCGCCGGCGGGCACGCGCAGCCGGTGGCGCAGCGCGAATATCGGGTCCAGCACCGTACCGACGGTGCCGGACAACCGCCCCCCGGCCATCGCTGCGGATGACGAGCCTATCTCCCGGCAACGGCCGAGGAAGCGAGCGCGGTCGGTCTCATATTCCGCCGGGCTGCCGCCGCCGTTGTCGACGAGCGACTGGTGCGCGGCCCAGATGCCGGCTTCATCGGGCTCGCGTCGGCGCCGTGTCGCGATCAAGGCGCCGAGCGGCTGTGAATATTCGGTCTGCACGAACAGCTTGGAGAATGCCGGGTGCGCCCGGTCCGATGCCGGTGGCGCCAGCGCGAGCTCGCAGTAGGACGTGACCTCGATGGTGCGCGGCCACAGTCCGCCGTTGGTGATCGACAGATGCCGGACTTCGGCGTCGTCCTCGGTCGAGACCAGGACCGAGAGCGCCGTGGTGATCTTGCCATCACGACGCCGGAACTCGGCTCGATCCTCGGTGAACGTCACCTCGGCCCAATCCGCCTCGACCGCGCTCGGTTGGTGACCCGCCGACCAGACGGCCGCGCTCTCCGGATCCCGCAGAAAGAGATAGTTGCCGCAATCGTCCCGCGTGCCGTCCTCGCGCCAGCGATTCACCGCGATGTCGCGCCAGCGGCTGTATCCCGAGCCGGCCGCGGTCAGCATCACGCTGTAGCGCCCGTTCGACAGAAGGTTCACCTGCGGCGTCGCGCCGTCGGTCGTCTTCAGGCGCCGTCCCGTCGGGAGCCACGCGCCATCCGCCGGCGCCGCGACACGGGTCTCCTCGACCTTGGCGCGCACAACCGACACGTCCCGCGGCGTGCGCTCCTGCAGGAGGAGTTCGGTGGCCTGGATGCAGGGTTCGGCGTGAAAGCGCCGTCGCAGGATGCCGTCGCCGACGACGTTGGCGATCGCCAGAATCGTCATGCCCTGGTGATGCGCCATGAATGCCTGCACGATCGCATACGCTCGATCCTTGGGCACGCGCGCCGGGGTGTAGTCGAGCGCCTCGTAGAAGCCGTACCGCCCCAGCGCCCCGAGGGAGGCGAGGCGCACCAGATTGTCGACCGCGTCCGCGGACCGGACCATCGCAGCCAGGGCGGTGGCATACGGGGCGATGACCAGATTGGCGCTCAGTCCGCGCTTCAAGCCGAGACTCGGTACCCCGAAGTTCGAGTATTGGTAGGTGAAGTCCAGGTCGCGCGCGTTGTAGCCTGACTCGGAGATTCCCCACGGCACGCCGAGCGTGGTCGCGTGACTGATTTGCCGGCTCACGATCAGCCGGCTCGTCTCGTCCAACAGGCTGCCGCGCGGAGCGCGCATCACCAGCGATGGCATCAGATATTCGAACATCGATCCAGACCACGACAGCAGGGCCGCTCCGCATCCGATGCCGGTCACCGGCCGACCGAGCCGGAACCAATGGCGACTCGGCACGTCATCCTTGGCGATCGCGAAGAAGCTCGCCAAGCGCGCCTCCGACGCGAGCAGGTCGTAGCAGCTCGGATCGAGCGTGTCTTCCGCGACCCGATAGCCGATCGACAGGAGCCGCCGCTGTGGATCCAGCAGAAATCCAAAATCCATGC
>JAJYFF010000117.1 GCA_021785405.1 Pseudomonadota bacterium
GGGTACGGACTCGCGGTCGCGGCCAGGATTCGCAGCGGCGACGCGTCGAAGTCGACGACGACGGCGTCGATCGCGTCCATGCTGGTTCCGGAGATCAGGCCGACGTACCAACCCATGGCGGGTCCGTCGCGACCGTCAATTCGGGGCGATTCGGGACGCCGGCAAGACCGTCCGGGGTGCGATGTTCGCGGCGGTCGCGGTGCCTCGACCCGCACCGACCAGCGGCGACTGCAAGTCCGCGAGCCACGGCGCCGTCTGCAGGCGGAACGCGACCAGGGAGTTGCCCCGCAGCGGCGGCGCACCCGGCAGGCGCACCGTCTGCGGGTTCTCGTGGACGTCGCCGATGCGGTACTCGTAGTGCAGGTGCGGGCCGGTCGAGAGTCCGGTCATGCCGACGTACCCGATCACCTGTCCCTGTCGCACCGCTTCACCGCGGCGCAAATGGCGCGCGAAGCGCTCGAGGTGCGCGTACAGGGTCGTGATGTGGTCGGCGTGCGCGAGGATCACGGTGTTGCCGTAACCCTCCTCGCGCCCGACGAATTGCACGTGGCCGTCGCCGGCCGCGTGCACCGGTGTGCCGATCGGCGCGGCGTAATCGGTGCCGAGATGCGGTCGGATCACGTGCAGGATCGGGTTCATCCGGTGCAGATTGAACGCCGAGCTGACCCGGGTGAACGCGAGCGGCGCGCGCAGGAAGGCCTTGTGCATCGGTTGCCCGGAGGGAGTGTAGTAGCCGGCGACTCCATCGGGTCCGACGAAGCGGACCGCTTCGTAGACGTGGCCGGCGTTCACGAACTTCGCGGCGAGAATCTTGCCGTCGCGCAGGTACCTGCCGTTTTCGAAGAGTTGCTGATAGACGACCGTGAACCGGTCGCCGCGGCGCAGGTCGAGCACGAAATCGACGTCCCACGCGAAGATGTGCGCGAGTCGCAGCGCGATCGCATCGGACACATGGGCCGCCTGCGCCGCCTGGAACAGCGAGGAGGTGATCGTCGCGCGGGCGGTGCGCAGCCGCGTCTGGATCGGGTCGGTGACCACCTGCGCGGTGTAGCCGTCGGCGCGGCGCACGACCTTCAGCGTTTCGGTCGGGCTGAGCTTGCGCGTCAACTCGTTCACTTCGCCGGCCGAGTGCCGCAGTTCGATCGACTCGCCGGGCTTCAGGAAGTCGAGGCTCTGCCGAATGCCCGGCAGGTCGCGGATTTGCGCGAGGTCCGTCTTGTCGAGCGCAAAGCGTCGGAAGATCGAGTCCAGCGTGTCGTTGCGCCCGACGACGACGTCGATCGTCGAACCGAGGCCCGCCTGTTGCACCGCGGCAGGCATGCCGGCGGCCGGCGCCTGCGGCGCGGGCGACTTCGCGCCCGGATAGATCAGCGGCGCCGGCGTCGCGGCGACGGTCGGCACCGGGTCGCGCGCCGCGTGCCAGAGCAACAGGATCGCGCTCGCGATCGCGGCGAACGGCGCAACCCGCGCGGTAAATCGGTGGAATTGCCGCGACAAAACGCGGACTGTCGAGCCGTCCCGACGCACGGTTCCACTCCTCGAGGCTGAATGAGCCGGTAAGGCTAGCGGCGGGGCGGGGCGCGGTCAATGGCGTGCGCGTTCACCGACGCTGGCGGGGGGTGTGGCGACCCGAGTAAAGTGCCGCGGCGCCCGCGGGGGCGCGATCGGGTCGGTCGCGAACCGATCGGATCCAGCCGAGGATGAGACCAGCCGTGATTGCAATCGACGAACAATTGCTCGAGTTGGCGCGTGGCGCCGTCGAGGTGATCCACCTCGATGCCCTGCGCAAGAAGATCGAGCGGGGCGCGCCGCTGCGCGTGAAGGCCGGGTTCGATCCGACCGCGCCCGACCTGCATCTCGGTCATACGGTGCTGATCAACAAGCTGCGCCAGTTCCAGCAGTTCGGTCACGACGTGATCTTCCTGATCGGCGATTTCACCGGCTTGATTGGCGATCCGACCGGCAAGAGTGCGACCCGGCCGCGACTGACTCCCGACGAGATCGCGGCCAACGCGCGCACCTACCAGGAGCAGATCTTCAAGATCCTCGATCCCGCGCGCACCCGGATCGAGTTCAATTCGCGTTGGATGGGCGCGATGAACGCCGCCGGGCTCATCGAGCTCGCGGCGAAGCACACCGTGGCGCGCATGCTCGAGCGCGACGATTTCCAGAAGCGCTACAAGTCGGGTCAACCGATCGCGATCCACGAATTCCTGTATCCGCTCGTGCAAGGGTACGACTCGGTCGCGTTGCGCGCGGACGTCGAGCTCGGTGGCACCGATCAGAAATTCAACCTGCTCGTCGGTCGGCAGTTGCAGGAGGCCTACGGGCAAGAGCCGCAGATCGTGGTGACGATGCCGTTGCTCGAGGGACTCGACGGCGTGCAGAAGATGTCGAAATCGCTCGGCAACACCATCGCGATCCACGATCCGCCGGCCGAGATGTTCGGCAAGCTGATGTCGATCTCCGATACGTTGATGTGGCGGTACTTCGAGCTGCTGAGCTTCCGGCCGCTGCGCGAGATCGAGGCGCTGCGCGCGGCGGTCGGCAGCGGCAAGAATCCGCGCGACGCGAAGATCGAGCTCGCGCTGGAGGTCGTCGCGCGATTCCACGGGCAGGCCGCGGCGTCGGGCGCGGAGGCGGATTTCGCCGCGCGATTCCAGCGCGGTGCGCTGCCGACGGATCTGCCCGAGCAGGAACTCGAGGTCGACGGTCCCGTGGCGCGGCTCGCGACGGTGCTGAAGGCGCTCGGCCTGGTCGCGAGCACCTCGGAGGCGACGCGCAAGATCGTCGAGGGCGCGGTGCGCGTCGATCAACGACGGATCGAGGAAGCGCGCCACGAACTGCTCGCGGGCCACAGTTACGTCGTCTCGGTCGGCAAGCGCGCGATCGCGAAAGTGCGGCTGCGCAGCCGCGCTTGAGGCAGCGCAGCGCCGCGCGAGGCGGCGCCGCGAATCGCATCGCGCGGGCACCGCCACGCGGCGTATGACAATCAGTTGACAGCATCGATCGGGGGGCTATACTGCGCGCCCTTTCGAGAGAAAGGCGGGCCTCGGAAAGTGTTTTGGCCGTTGACGGCTCCGAAATGTCCGCTATACTTGAAAGTCTTTCCCCTGACCTTTGTCGTCCGGGTCGCTCTTTAAAAATTCGGGTAGGTAATTTGTGTGGGGACTCGCGTCAGTGGCGCCTTTGGTGCAATTGAACGAGTACCGAACGACCAGTCGTCCGAAAGGACAGCAAGGTGAGATTCGGGATCGTGATTGCTTCAGTCGAAGAAATTTAACTGAAGAGTTTGATCCTGGCTCAGATTGAACGCTGGCGGCGTGCCTAACACATGCAAGTCGAGCGGTAACAGGCGTAGCAATACGTGC
>JAJYFF010000118.1 GCA_021785405.1 Pseudomonadota bacterium
CGAAGGGCCGGATCCTCCCGGGCACCTACGTCGAGGCGCACTTCGAGCTCAGCGCGGATCGAAACGCGCTCGAGCTGCCGTCGAACACGGTGCTGTTCCGCTCGGCCGGCCCGGAGGTCGCGACGGTCGGGCGCGACGGCCGCATCGCGCTGCGGCGCATCGTCGAGGGGCGCGACTTCGGGACGCGGATCGAGGTGCTGTCGGGGCTCGCGAGCGACGCCCGCGTGATCGTCAACCCGCCGGATTCGAGCTACGACGGCGAGCCGGTGCGCGTCGTGCCGGTGCACCCGGTCGTGCCGGACGCGCACTGAGGCGGTCCCGCGCCGCGACGGCTCGCGGGGCGTCGGTCCATTGACGCGTGCCGCGGCAGGGATCACTTCAAGCGCGGTTCTGCGTGTTCTCTCGAAATTGGCGAGATGACGCTCGGCTGCGGCATCCAGACCTGCTGCCACCGAGAGTTCTATTGCGGACTCCACCACGTCGATCGTGTCGGTGACTACCGCCGAAGGTCCGAATCGGGGGTCACCGCAAATACGACACCGGCGGCAAGCGGGGGATCCCCCCGCTGGTTCGGCGAGTTTGGCACCGGCCTCGTGAATTTTCCGGCGTCGATCGAGGCGCTCTTGGCGCGCGACTACCGGGACCGGATCATCGTCGAGCGCGGACTCGGCTAGCCGCTCGCGCCGCGCGCCGCGTCGGCAAACGCGAGCACGCTCTCGGCGAGCGCGCGCCGATCCTCCTCGGTGCGCATGACCGACTGGGTCCGGACGATGCGCATTCCGGCAATGGGATCCGGCTGCGGATCGCTCGAGTCGGCAACGAAGACGTCGACGAGCCCCGCGTAACGGGCGGCGACACTCGCACTGGCGACTTCGATGCCGAGCTCTCGCATCATTTTCGCGGCCGGCCCTTTGATGGCCTGCCCCCCGACGATCGGCGTCACCGCGACGACCGGTGCGCCGGCGTTCTGCAAGGCGGCACGGAGTTCCGGTATCGCCAGGATCGGCTCGACGCTCAGAAACGGATTCGAAGGACAGATGACGACGGCCCGCAGTCCCTGCTCCCGCAGCGCATCGAGCACATCCGGTTGCGCTCGCGCAGAGCTCGCGCCTTCGTAGGCGATTTCGGACACCCGGGGACGGCACTGCCGGCCGACGAAGTATTCCTGGAATTCGAGCCAACCCTCGTCGGTCCGAAGACGGGTCCGCACCCGGTCATCGGACATCGGCAGCACCCGGGCACCGACACCGAGCGCCGCGCAGATCCGTGCGGTCACCGCCGACAGACTCTCACCCCGCGACAATCGAGCGCTCCGTTCGACGTGCATCGCGAGATCCGCATCGCCGATCCGGAACCAATCGGGCCCGCCGAGTTGGCTGAGCGCCGCCATGAAGTTCCAGGTCTCGTCGCGGCGTCCCCAACCGCGGACCGGATCGGACAGCCCCGCCAAGGCATAGACCACCGAGTCGATGTCCGGCGAGATCGCGAGTCCCAGGTGTTCGAAATCGTCCCCGGTATTGACGATCACGGTCAGCGCATCCGGCGGCAGGGCGCGGCTCAGCCCGTCCACGAGCTTCGCTCCGCCGACACCGCCGGACAACGCGACGACGCGTTCGTTCATCGACCGACGCTTCGCGAAACGCGGGGCCGCGCAGGAACGGCCCCGCCTTCGTCAGAACTTCGCTTGCAGCTGCGATCCCACCAACCGCTTCGATCCAGCATCGAGAACACTCCATAGGCCGCCCGGCTGCCCGGGCGCTCCGCTCCGGAACGGTGTCGGATAGGTCTGCCGCGGGAAGGGCTTGGCACCGAGGTTACGTCCGAAAAGATACACGGACCAGTGCTTCGATGTGCGAATTCCGATCCGGGCATTGAACAGCGTCATGGCCGGCGCCTGGACCCATGGACGTCGAAAGCGCCGCCTTCGGCATTCCGCGCAAGGAGACGTTCCGGCGATGCGACGAGGCCCTGGCGGTGATCCAACGGTTCCCGACCGAGCCGCGGGTCACGCATCATGGCAGGTACTTCCATTTGGACGACGTCGCAATGACGACCAAACCGGTTCAGCGGTCTCATCCGCCGATCTTCACGACGCCATCGATGGGTCCGCAGAGCTCGGAGAAGTCGGCCGAGCGCGGCTACAATGTGGCCTCTGCACGGTCCACGCCGGCGTGAGGCGGAGCGCGCGATGCACTGGGCGATCGACGTCTACGTGCAGCGAGCCCTGCCGTTTCCGCTGGCGCCGATCGGGGAATTCCGCCAGCCCGAGAACGCAATCGCCTTTGGCGTACCGATCGTCACCGGTTCCCCGCAGGAAGTGCTCGAGGGCCTGTCCGTCTACAAGACCGAGCCGTTCGACGATCCGTCGCTGCAGTTCGGTCATCCGGGCATGGACCAGCGCTACGCCGTGCGCTCGATGAGGCTGTTCGCCGAACACGTGCTGCCCGAAATCCAGCGCTGGCCGCCGGCCGCGGGCACGGCCTGACGGGCCGCCGCGCACCCTTCGCGCGTTTCCGGCGCCTGGGTGGATGCGCCGCTAGTGCCGGGCAGCCCGGAGATTGCCGCGGATGATCGCGTCGGCGAGCGCCTTGGCGCGCGCGAGACCGGTCGCGTAGACATCGGTCTCGCCGGTGAACCGATCCGCGACGTCCGGCGCGAGCACCGCTCCGCGGCGATTGGTCGTGTCCACGGTCACGGTCGCCGACAGCCCGATGCGCAACGGGTGCCGCGCGAGTTCCCGCCGGTCGACCGAGACCCGCACCGGCACGCGTTGCACGATCTTGATCCAGTTCCCGGTCGCGTTCTGCGGCGGTAGCAGCGCGAATGCGGCCCCGGTCCCGGCGGCCACCCCGAGCACACGGCCATGGAAGACGACCGCGTCGCCGTACAGGTCGCTCACGATCTTCGCGGGCTGTCCGATGCGCAGGTTGCGCAGTTGCCCTTCCTTGAAGTTCGCGTCGACCCACAGCGCGTTCAGCGGGATCACGGTCATCAGCGCCTCCCCGGGCTGCACGTGCTGGCCGAGCTGCACGCTGCGCTCCGCGACGTAGCCGCTCACCGGCGCGACGACCACGTCGCGCTGCGCGGCGATCCACGCCTCCAGGTAGTTCGCGCGCGCCTCGAGCACCGCCGGGTTGTGGGCGACGTCGGTTCCGTCGACGAGCGCGTGCGCCGCGCTCGCACGGCGCTGAGCCTGGATCACCGACGCCTGCGCGATCCGCACCGCGTCCTCGGCGTGGCGCAGATCCTCGCGGGCGACCGCCTCGGCGGCGACCAGCGGCCGGCGGCGCGCGAGGTCCCCGCGGGCCCGCGCGAGCTCGAGCCGCGCGGCGACCACGGCGGCGTCGAGCC
>JAJYFF010000056.1:0-10287 GCA_021785405.1 Pseudomonadota bacterium
GGAGAGCGTGTTCGGCAACGCGGTGCGCGCCGCCGCGAGCGCGTCGATCATCTCATCCGACTGCTGGGTCGCGTTCAGGTACGGATGGTAGCCGAGCGTCGAGATGTCGTAGCCCGCGTAGTTCGGCGCGACCACGATGTAACCCTGCGCGGCGAACGTCGCGGCGATCAAGGCGCCTTCCGTGTTGCTCGGATCGGCGATGTTCGCGATGTTCGCCGCCTTGTTGGTCTGCGTGCCGTGCGCGTACAGCACGATCGGTCGCGGCCCGGTGCAGGCGGTCGCGGAACCGGTCGGCACCATCAGCGCGCCCGAGGACTCGGTCGATTCACCCGCGCCGCCGACGGTCCAGAACTTGAAGTAGTACACGTCGACGCCGCAGGTCGGATTACCGACGAGTTGCAGCAGCTGCGCGCCGGTCGCGTTCGCGGAGAGATCCGCCTGCAGGGTCGTCGCGTCGAGCGACGCGAGCCGCAGCGGTGGATTCTCGACCAGCGTGCCGCGGCTCGTCGAGGCGCTCGTCAGGGAGGTCGAGGAGTTCGTGCCGCCGCAGGCGGCGAGCGCGAGCGGGGCGATGAACGCGCCGCATCGCCAGAGAAACTTCCGCATCGTCGTCACCCCTTGTTCGACTCGGGGGTCGGCGGCTTGGTTGTTTCGTGTTCGCGCTCGTCGACTGGGCCGCCGATCGCACCGCGATGGTCCTATTCTACGGCGACTGACCAGAAACGCACGCGCGGCGCATCAAATACGCCGCGATGCGAATCAGTCTAATTCACGTGAAATTACCGCGGCGCGGGAGAATGGGGCGCCTGCGCGAGACCATCGGGAGCGGCCGCATCGAGCAGGGTTTGCGCGGTCGTCGAGTCGATCGAGAAATACCAAGGCTCGCTGCTGCTCTTCAGCACGTCGTAATTCCCGGTCTGCGGCTTCGACAGCGTCCAGGTCACGCTCGGTTCGCCCACGCGAGTGATCGTGAGCGTCGCCTGCGGCGCGTCGGTCCGCCAGTCCGGCGAGGCTTGCGTGCCGAGCACGTCGTCGACGCGCAGTTCATCGATCGCGCGCACCAGCGCGTCGGCCTTCGCGAGATCCAGCGGATGTCCCGCCGCGAGGCCGGTCGCGTGCCACGGCCCGGGTGCTTGCTTCCCGGAGACCGTGCGGGTCAGCGCGACCTCGGCGCCGTGCGGTCCACGCACGCCGATCCCGGCGATCGAGTCGGCCGGGATCTGCAGCAGCTTCGCGTCGATCCACGCACCGGACGTCACCGGCAGATGATAGGTCGCGACGCCGAGCGCGTAGATCGCGCGAGCGCCCGCGGCGCGCCCGTAGGACTTGCGCAGACCCGCGGACTTGCCGAGGTACACCGTCGCGATCGCGTGGGTGCCGTGATCGAAGCGGATCCGACGGACGTAACGATCGGCGGCGACCTCGAAGCGCGCACGCGCGTCCTGAGTGTTCGCGACCGGCAGACCGCGCCGCAGGCCGCCGAACTGTTCGAGCAGCGCCGACACGCGCGCCTTCGCGGCCGGTACGTCGTACGCGCTGTGCACGACCCATGCGCCGTTGCGCTCGAGGAGTTCGATCGGCGCCGCGGGGGATCGCCCGGCGCCCGCCGGGCCGTCGATCAGGATCCGGTCGGCCGTGCCGATCGTCTTCGTGAGGAACGGCGCGTTCGGCGGACTCGTCGAGAGCGCGTCGTGGCGCATCGCGAGGGCGCCGGCGACCACGAGCTGCACGCCGAGCAGGGCCGCGAGAGTCGGTATCCGGGATCGCATCGTTCAGGCTCCGCCCTGGAGTTCGAGATGTTTCGCGAGCATCCGCCGGCGGCGGCGGCGCGAGATCAGCCAGATCGAGACCAGACCGCCGAGCGCGAGACCGTAATTCAGGTACTCCCAGAATTCCTCGGTCGCTCGCGCCATCGGCCGCAAGGTCCGTGCGAATCGATCGCGGCCGCGGATGCTGAGCAGCCCGGGGTCCTCGACCGACCAGTCGACGATGTCGTGCGCGAACTGCGGCCCCTTCAGGTACCGCGTCCCGAGGGTCTGACTGATCAGATCGCCGACGCGATCCTCGAACATCGCGTTCGACGCGACCAGGATCAGCCGCGCCGACGGCGGCGAGTGCGCGATCACGTTGGCGATCGTGGGTGCCGCGGTCGTCGCCGAACTCGCGGGGCTCGCCGCGTTCGGCGGGGTCGGCGGGGTCGGCGGGGTCGAGGCCTCGAGCGGCGAGGCTTGGTGCGCGAACGCCGACGTGAAGCGTCCCTGGATCATCACCGCGATCGTGTGCCGGCCGGTCTTCGTGCCGAGCGCGAATCCGAGGTTCGGGTATTGCGCGTAGTCCGGCATCAGCGTCGGCGCGGCGCTCAGCCAGCTGCCGCTCGAGGAGCGCAGCAATGGCGTCACGGTTCGACCGGCGTTCGCCTTCGCATCGACGCGGATCGCGCCGGCCCACGGCGCGTAGATCTGGTCGAGATTGCGGGTGATCGGCGAGGCGGCGTTCAGGTCGCGTCCGCGCAGATCGACGATGTACGGGTATTTGACGAGCTGGATCTCCTGCAGCACGATGCCGCCGAGGTCGCGCTGCTCGGGGATCGGCAGCGCGCCGCTCGCGGTGTCGAGCACCAAACGCTTGCTGACCGAGAGTCCGTAGCCGGCGAGCCAGTGCGCGAGCCCGCTGTGGGTCGGCGTGCCCGTGATGCTCTGCTGGATCTGCACGTCCTGCGGCGCGGTCGCGATCATCACGGTGCCGCCTTCCATCAGGAACTGGTCGATCGCGAACACCTGCTTCGCAGCGAGATGCTGCGGGTCCAGCACCATCAGCATGTCGGCATCGCTCGGCACCCGACCGTCGTTCAGGTCGGTGTTCTCCCAGCGTACCGTCGCGCTCAGCTGCCGCCGCAGCGTCGCGTAGTCCGCGCCCTGGTTCGGCGCGAGCACCGCGACGGTCTTCAGGAATCCCGGCGAAAAGCGCTTCAATCCCGCTTCGATCGCGTTCTTCAGGCTGTTCGCGTCGAGCGCGGCGGGCAACGCGACCGGCTCGCGGTGCTTGCCGTCGTCGAGCGTCATGTAGAACCAGAACGGCTTCTGGTCGAGCAGGCTCACGACCATCGGCCGGAATCCGTAGGCCTGCTGCAGGTGCTTCGCGAGCGCCGGGTCCGTGTCGGGATCCTGGAACGTGAACTGGAACTTTCCGCCGGAACTCGCGCGGATCTCGCCGAGCGCCTGGGTGAGCGCCGCGCGCGCGGTCCGCAGCGCCTGCGGCAATTCGTCGTCCGCGGAGAAGTACCCGTGGAAGGTCACCGGCCGGCGCAGCGTGTCGAACAGGCTGCCGCCCGCCTGGTAACTCAGCAGATCCTTGCGGATCGCGCTGGTGATCTCATACTCGGGATTCTTGAGCTCCACCCGCAGGTTCGTCTCCGAACGCTGCTTCACGTCGATCAGCTTGCGGAAGTCGAGGACCTGGTACTGGTCGCCGTATTTCACGAGGATGTCGAAGTACGAGTTCACGACCGAAGTGCGGTACTTGCTCGCGACCTGGAACGGCGTCGGCCGGATGCCGTAGCGGTTGCCGGCCGCGGCGGCGAGCTTCGGGTGGTGTTCGGGATCGACGAACTCGACGTGCACGCGGCGGCCGCCGGCGACCGCATATTCGGCGAGGAGGTTGCGCAGTTCGGGGACGAGCGGCGCGAGCAGCGGATGCGTCTCGGCGCTGAAATAGCCGCGGATCAGCAGCGGTTCGCGCAATTGCCGCAGCGTCTGGCGGGTCGCGGGCGACAAGGTGTACAGATGATCGCGGGTGAGGTCGACGCGCGCCCAGGTGATCTGCTGCAGCCAGAGGTTCGCGGCGAGGGCGTTCGCCGCGAGCAGCGCGGTGGCCCAGACCCAGCGGCGGTGCGCCGGCTGCGCGGTGTTGTTCGCCCAGCGCAGGCGCTCGAGGCTCAATCGGTTCAGCGCGAGGAACACGACCGTGATCGACAGGTAGTAGTACAAGTCGCGCAGGTCGAGCACCCCTCGGGTGATCGACGCGAATCGCGAGCCGGCGCCGAGCAGGCGCAGCCAGTCGCCGGTGCCGTAACCGAAGAACGCGGTGATCGCGGGGGAGCCGATGAGATAGAACGCGCCGGTGAGCGCGGCGGTCACGATCAAGCTGACGACCTGGTTGTCGGTGCGCGCCGAGACCCACAGGCCGATGGACACGTACGCGGCCGCGAGCACGATCGCGGCGACGTAGCCGCCGACGACCGGACCCCAGTCGAGCGAGCCCATGAACGATACGGTGATCGGCAGCGGCAGCGTCAGCGCGAGCGCGATCAGCACGAGGCCCATGATCCCGAGGAACTTGCCGAGCACGTGTTCGGTGAGTCCGGTCGGCGAGGTCAGCAGCAGTTCGATCGTCCCGGCGCGCCGCTCCTCGGCCCAGGAGCGCATCGTCAGCGCCGCGACCAGGAAGATCAGCAGGATCGGCATCCAGTCGAACAGCGGCCGGACGTCGGCGATGTTGCGCGAGAAGAAGGTCGCGACCCAGAAGAACACGAACAAGGTCACCGCGAGGAACGCGCTCAGGAACAGCAGCGCCGCGAGCGAGGAGAAGTACCCGCGCAGTTCGCGGCCGGCGATCGTCAGGGTCTTACGCAGCATCGCGAACCTCCGTCTGCGGGGCGGCGTTGACCTCGGCGAAGACCGCCTCGAGCGTGCGTCGTTCGCGCACGAGCTCGTACAACGCGCCGCCGGCGGCGTGCACCGCCGCCGCGACCGCCGGCGCGCAGTCCGCGTCGGCCGCGAGCGCGAAGCGCGGGCGGCCGCCGTCGGCCTCGAGCGGCGCCACCGCGCGCACGCCCGGGACCGCGGCGAGCGCGGCACGCAGCGCGGGCTCCGCGCGGTCGACCGTGACCAGGAGGCGGCCTTCGCCGCGCAGCTCGTCGAGGCGCGAATCGATCACCTTGCGCCCGCCGCGCAGGATCAGCACGCGTTCGCAGACCGCCTGCACCTCCTGCAGGATGTGCGTCGAGACGATCACCGTCGCGGATTTCGCGAGCTCGCGGATCAATTCGCGCATCTGCAGGATCTGCGTCGGGTCGAGGCCGTTCGTGGGCTCGTCGAGGATCACGATGTCCGGTCGGTGCAATATCGCCTGGGCGACGCCGACGCGCTGCCGGTACCCGCGCGACAGCGTCTGGATCGGCTGGGCGGCCTTGTCAGCGAGCGCGGTGCGGCGGATCGCCTCGGCGATCGCGGCCGCGCGCCGCGCCGGCGGAATGTCGTGCAGCGCGGCCTGGAATTCGAGGAACTCGACCACCGCCATTTCCGGCCACACCGGGCAGTTCTCCGGCAGGTAGCCGATGCGTCGCTGGATCGCGGGGGTGTCGCGGCCGATCGCCAGGTCGTCGACCTCGATCGTGCCCGAGGTCGGCTCGAGGAAGCCGGTCAGCATCTTCATGATCGTCGTCTTGCCGGCGCCGTTGTGGCCGAGCAGCCCGACGACCTCGCCGCGGTTGATCGTGAAGCTCACGTCGTCGACCGCGAGGAGTTCGCCGTATCGACGGGTCAGGCGGGTCAGCTTGATCATGCAAGGTCCTTCGCGGCGCCGGGTCGACAGTCGCGAAAGACCGACAGGGCGCGCGCGAGTTCCCCGGGAGCGTTTCGATGAACGGTTTGTAATCCGGGGTTCGGGGGCCGGGGCGTCGGATCCGTTCCCTGCGAATTCGCATCGCCGGATCTGAAAAAGGCATTTGCCGCGGGCCGCCCGGTACCCCAACCTCGACCGCGGCCGCGACCGGGCGCGCGCAGCGGCGTGCCCCGCGTACAATGTTCCCGGACGACCAGCGACGGCCGCACGCGATCCGCGATTCGCGGCAGGAGTGACGAGACCGATGAGCGAACGAGAGACGCCCGCCGCCCGGCGCGGCCGTCGCCGGCCCGCGGCGGCGACCGACGTGCACGCGATTTTCGACCGGAGCCGCTATTACCGCAAGCTCCGCAACCCCTTCACGCCGCTCAAGGTGTTCTCGGAGGACCAGGTCGCGGCGATGCACGACGCGGCGCTCGGGATGCTCGAGACCCTAGGCATGAAAGTGCTGTCGGCGAATGCGCGCGCGATCTACCGCCAGGCCGGCGCGCTGGTCGACGACGCGACGCAGGTGGTCCGCCTCGACCGCGGCCTGGTGACCGAGTGCCTCGCGAAGGCGCCGCGCGACATCACGCTGCACTCGGTCGATCCGGAGCATCACGTGCCGCTGTCGGACGGCCACGTCGCGTTCGCGCCGACCTCGGGGCCGCCGAACGTGATGGACAGCGTCGGCGGACGGCGCGCCGGTACCCTCGAGGATTTCCGCAACCTGATCAAGCTGTGCCAGAGCTTCGAGGTGATCCACGTGCTCGGCGGCGCGACCGAGGCGCAGGACATCCCGGTGCAACTGCGGCATCTCGAGTTCATGCGCTCCCAGCTCGAGCTGAGCGACAAGATCCCGTTCGTGTTCTCGCGCGGCCACGGACAGGTCGCCGACGTGTTCGAACTGCTGCGGATCGCGCATCGCGTGAGCGCGGAGGAGTTCCGCCAGCGCCCCTACACCTACACGGTCATCAACACCAACTCGCCGCTGCAGCTCGACGTGCCGATGGCGGACGGGATCGTCGACTTCGCGACGGCCGGCCAGGTGCTGATCATCACGCCATTCACCCTGGCCGGCGCGATGGCGCCGGTCACGATCGCCGGCGCGCTCACGCTCGCGCACGCCGAGGCGCTCGCGGGCCTCACGCTCGCCCAGATCGTCCGGGCCGGCGCGCCGGTGGTCTACGGGAGCTTCACCTCGAACGTCGACATGAAGTCCGGGTCGCCGGCGTTCGGGACGCCGGAGTACGTGAAGGCGTCGTTCGGCGCCGGGCAGCTCGCGCGTCACCTCGGCCTGCCGTGGCGTTCCTCGAACGCGACCGCCTCCAATGCACCCGACGCCCAGGCGGCGTACGAGTCGCAGATGAGCCTCTGGGGCGCCTTGCTCGGCGGCTGCAACTTCATGCTGCACGCCGCCGGATGGCTCGAAAGCGGGCTCACGACCAGCTACGAGAAGTTCATCCTGGACATCGAGATGCTGCAGATGTTCGCCGAGACGTTCCTGCCGGTCGGCGCGAGCGAGGCGGACCTCGCGGTGCAGGCGGTCGCGGAGGTCGGCGCCGGAGGACATTTCTTCGGCTGCGCGCACACGATGGAGCGCTATCGCTCGGCGTTCTATTCGCCGTTGGTGTCCGACTGGCGCAACTATGGCAGCTGGGCCGAGGACGGCGCGAAGAGCGCGACCGAACGCGCGAGCGGGATCTGGCGCGAGACGCTCGCGCGCTACGTCCCACCCGCGCGCGATCCGGCCGTGATCGACGAGTTGAACGACTACGTCGCGCGGCGCACCGCGGCCGGCGGGGCGCCGCCGGCCTCCTGATCCCTTATTACAGTCCGCCGATCGCGCGTTCGAGCCGGAAATCCGCGATCGCGAGGTCGTACTTCGCCGCATCGCGGTTCGTGAGCGCGGTCGTGCGCAGCGAGTCCGCCTCGAGCACCTGGGTGTTCGTGCCGAGGCCGCTCCGATACAGCTCGTCGGCGACGCGCACGTTCTCCTCGGACTGCGCGACCGCGACCGCGGCCGCGCGCAGGCGCGCGGCGGCGTCGTCGCGATTCAACACGCTCATCCGCACCTGCAGCGCGATCTTCGAGCGCAGGTCCTGCAGGCGCCGTTCGGCCGCGCGCGCGCGGTCGTCGATCGCGTCGGTCTGCTCGCGGATCTGCCCGCTCGCGAACAGCCGCCACTTCAGCGTGACGCCGACCGACGCGAAGTTCTGCCGATCGAGGATCTGGTTGTCGAAGTGGTTGTACCCGGCGTGCAGTGCGATCTGCGGCAGACCCTGCGCCCGCGTCGCACGCGCGGAGTCGAGCAGTCGCGCGCGCAGCGCGTCCAGCGCGGCGATCTCCGGACGCTGCGCGTCGGCCTGCGCGACCAGCGCCGCGAGCGAGCCAGTCGTCTGCGGCGGGGTTGGATCCACGAGTTGCGGCTGGCGGTCGAGCGGTTCGCCGACCCAGCGATTGTAGGCGGCGGTCGCGAGCGCGAGCGCATTCTGCGCGCGCAGATGGGCCTGTTCGGCGTTCGCGAGCGCGACCTCGGCGGCGAGCAGGTCCGACTTCGCGACCGCTTGCTTGTCGTACATCACCTGCACGTCCGAGGCATGCGCGCGCAGGCTCGCGAGGTCCGAGTCGGCGACGTCGAGCGCGCTGCGGGCGCGCAGCACGCCGATGTAGGCCTCGGCGACCGCGAGTTTCACGTCGGCGCTCGTCATCCGCTCCTCCGCGGCGGCGCCGCGGGCGCCGGCGCGCGCAGCGCCGATCGCGCCCTCGATCCCGCCCGAGGTCCACACCGGGATCGACAAGTCCGCGGCCGCGCTCGCGAACCCGTCGTGCCGCCAGATCTTCGGCGACTGGAACGGACCGCTCGGCGTCTGGATGTCGAGGATCGGCGATTGGTTGAGCTGCGTGTAGCCGCCGCCGACGTCGAGGGTCGGCCAACGCTGGCGCTCCGCAGCCGTGCGCTGCGCGCGGGCCGCCGCGAGATCGTCGCGGGCGGCGGCGACGGTGCCGTCGGTGTGCATCGCCATGCGCCAAGCGTCGGCGAGCGTCTCGGCGCCGCTGCTGTGCGGCAGCGCGAACGCCACCGCCAGCAGCGCGCCGGTCACGCGATGCGTCCAGCGCGCGACGCGCCGCGGATGCGCCGAGATCGCCCGGGCCATCAGCGGCCGTCGCCCTTCAAGGACACGATCCCGAGCGCCTTCAGCACGTAGGTCTCGTACACCGGCGTCAGCGATCCGGTCCGCACCTTGCGCAGGAAGTACTTCTCGAACGCGATCTTCGCGAGGTGCACCCACTTGCCCTTGCGCGACCAGGTGGTGTTGCGGGGCGGGATCTGCGGGAGCGCGACGAACGCGGCCCCGGTGTCGCCGAAGTCGGCGAGGCAGACCGCGTTCCAGGTCGCTTCGGCGTCGGTCGCTTCGCCGGCCACGGCGGCGGCGATGTTCGTGGCCGCGGCGGTGACCATCGATTCGATCATGTAACCGGTCTTGGGGGCGCCGGTCGGCACCGGGGTCGCCTCGACCGGCGGGATCGCGACGCAGACGCCGACCGAGTAGATGTTCGGGTACTTCGGATTGCGTTGGTGCTTGTCGATCAGCACGAAGCCGCGCGGATTGCACAGACCGGGCACCGCCGCGACCGCGTCGACGCCCTTGAACGCCGGAATCACCGCGCTGAACGCGAACGCGAGCTTGTGCTCCTTCTTCGGGGTGCCGGCCTCGTCGAACTCCTGCACGGTCATCTCGCCGGGCGCGACGCCGGTGATCTTCGCGTTGGTGATCCACTTGATGTGCCGCTCGCGCAACTCCGACTCCATCAGTCCCTTGCTGTCGCCGACGCCGCCGAGTCCCATGTGGCCGATGTACGGCTCGCTGGTCACGTAGGTGATCGGCACCCGATCGCGGAGCTTGCGCTTGCGCAGGTCCGCGTCGATGATCATCGCCGTCTCGTACGCGGGGCCGAAGCAGCTCGCGCCGGCGGCCGCGCCGATGATCACCGGGCCCGGCTTCTCGAGGAACTCCTGGTAGCGGCGCCACGCCTGCTCGGCATGGTTCTGCGTGCACACCGACTGGGTGTGGCCCTCCGGGCCGAGCCCCGGCACTTCCTCGAACGCGAGCCGCGGGCCGGTCGCGACCACGAGATAGTCGTAGCTCAAGGTCTTGCCGTCGGCGAGCGTGAGCGAGTTCTGCTCCGCGTCGATGCGGTCGACGCGCCCGACCACCCAGTCGATGCCCTTGCGCGCGAGCGGTTCCTGCATCTCGACCCGGGTCTGTTCGCCCGTGCGCCAACCGACCACGATCCATGGATTCGAAGGCGTGAACTCGAAGTACGGCCGTTCGCCGATCAGCGTCACGCGATGCTGCTTCGGCAGGTGCTTGCGCAGCTCGAAAGCGGCCGGAATGCCGCCGAGTCCTGCGCCGATCACGATCACGTTCGCCATGGCAAGCTCCCCCTTTGATTTAATGGACGGCGCGTGCGCGCCGCCGCACGACGTAGCCGTAGTAGAGCAACGGAATCACCAGCAAGGTCAACGCGGTGGACACCAGGATCCCGAAGATCAACGAGATCGCCAGTCCCTGGAAGATCGGGTCGTCGAGGATGAAGAACGCGCCGAGCATCGCCGCGAGCCCGGTCAGCACGATCGGACGCGCCCGAATCGCCGCGGCGCGAATCACCGCGCGCTCGGGC
>JAJYFF010000056.1:10297-16452 GCA_021785405.1 Pseudomonadota bacterium
GTATCGAGTTGCGGACGATGATGCCCGCGAGCGCGATCATGCCGATCATCGAGGTCGCGGTGAACTGCGCGCCGAGCAGCGCGTGGCCGGGCATCACCCCGATGATCGTCATCGGGATCGGCGCCATGATGATCAGCGGCACCGTGTAGGAGCGGAACTGCGCGACCACCAGCAAGTAGATGATCACCAGCCCGACCGCGTACGCGATGCCCATGTCGCGGAAGGTCTCGTAGGTGATCTGCCACTCGCCGTCCCACTTGACCGTGAAGTGGTCGAGCCGGCTCGGCTGGCTGATGAACCGCTGCCGGATCCAGTGCCCGGCGAGCCGGGTGTGGTCGATCCGGGAGACCAGCCGGAACATGCCGTACAGCGGGCTGTCGATCCGGCCCCCCATGTCGCCGGTCACGAACACGACCGGCAGCAGGTCCTTGTGGTAGATCGTCGCCTCCCAGGGCTTCTTCTCGACCCGCACGAGTTCGGACAGCGGCACCAGCGTGCCGCTCGCCGCGCGCACCGGCATCGCGAGCGCCTGACCGAGGCCGTCCTTGTCGCGCGTCGGCAGCTCTAGGCGCACCGCGATCGGATAGCGTTCCGCGCCGGAGTGCACGTAGGTCGCGTCGTAGCCGGACAGCGCGGTCGCGAGCGTGTCGGCGACCTGTTGCTGGGAGACGCCGAGCAGCGCGGCCTTCGCGCGCTCCAGCCGCAGTTCGTAGCGCGGCACCGGCGATGGCAGCGAGTCGTCGGTGTCGACGATGTCCGGGGTCGAGTCGAACAGCTTGCGCAGCGCGAACCCGACGCGCTCCTGCGCCGCGTAGTTCGGCCCGTAGATCTCGGCGACGATCGGCGCCTGCACCGGTGGTCCGGGCGGCACCTCGACGACCTGGATCGATTTCGCGCCGAGGCGCTGGCCGAGCGCGGCGAGCGCCGGCCGCACGGCGGTCGCGATCTGATGGCTCTCGCGGCTGCGATCGCTCTTGTCGACGAGGTTGACCTCGAGGTCGCCTTCGCTGCCCTCCTGGCGCAGGTAGTACTGGCGCACGAGTCCGTTGAAGTTGATCGGCGCGGCGGTGCCGGCGTAACCCTGGTAATTCGTGACTTCGGGTACCCGGCGGATCACGCCGGCGAGCGCGGACAGCACCCGGGCGGTGTCCTCGACCGGCGTCCCGTCCGGCATGTTCACGACCACGTCGAACTCGGATTTGTTGTCGAATGGCAGCATCTTCAGCACGACCAGCCGGACCGCGACCAGGAGCCCGGCGACCGCGATCGCGCCGGCCATCGCCAGGTAGAGGCGATGGCGGTTGCGCTGCGCGTTGGAACTCGACAGGAAGGGACGCATCAGCCGCGCGAACAGCCGGTGGATGCGGGTCTCCGGCGGCGCCTCGTCGGTCTCGCGGAACGGCGTCTGCCCGGTGCCGTGCGCGCCGCCGAGGAGCTTGCGGCACATCCACGGGGTGAACGCGAGCGCTATGCCGAGCGAGATCAACATGCCCATGCTCGCGTTGATCGGGATCGGGCTCATGTACGGCCCCATCAATCCCGAGACGAATGCCATCGGCAGCAGCGCGGCGATCACCGTGAACGTCGCGAGTATCGTCGGCCCGCCGACCTCGTCGACCGCGCGCGGGATCACCTCGGAGAGCGGGGCGCTGTCGAACTCGCGATGCCGGTGCACGTTCTCGACGATCACGATCGCGTCGTCGACGAGGATGCCGATCGCGAAGATCAGCGCGAACAGCGACACGCGATTGATCGTGAATCCCCAGGCCCAGGACGCGAACAGGGTCGCGGCCAGCGTGACGATCACGGCCGCGCCGACGACGACCGCTTCGCGCCGGCCCATCGTGAGCAGCACGAGCAGGACGACCGAGGTCGTCGCGAACAGCAGCTTCTCGATCAGCTTCTGCGCCTTCTGGTTCGCGGTCACGCCGTAGTTGCGCGTCACGGTGACCTCGACGCCCTTCGGGATGATGATCCCCCGGAGGTCGTCGACGCGGCGGATCACCGCCGTCGCGACGTCGATCGCGTTGGTCCCGGGCTTCTTCGCGACCGCGATCGTCACCGCCGGCGTCTGCGCGATCGCCGGCATCCCGGCCTTCACGCCGGCCGGGCCGGTGCCGAACCAGACGTATTGCGATGGCGTCTGCGGGCGGGTCGTGACCGTCGCGACGTCGTCGAGGTAGATCGGCTTGCCGTCGTGCGTCGCGACGATCAGGCGGCCGACGTCGGCACGATTGGCGAGGAAAGTGCCGGCCTGGACCGGCGTCGCGCGTCCGTCGTGGATCACGTCGCCCGCCTGCCGCACGAAGTTCGCGGCCTGGAGCGAGGCGGCGAGGTCCGCGACGGTCAAGCCGTCGGCCGCGAGCCGCTGCGGGTCGAGCTCGACCCGCACCGCGGGCTTGATGTCGCCGACGGTGTAGACGTTGCGGGTGTTCGGGACGCGCTTGATCTCGCTGATCATCGCGCGCGCGACCTTGCCGAGCGCGAAGCCGCTGATCGCCGGGTTGCGGCTCCACAGCGTCAGCGTGACGATCGGCACGTCGTCGATGCCTTTCGGCTTGATCAGCGGCCGCAGGATGCCGGTGCCGGGCGGCCGCCAGTCCTCGTTCGAATACACCGCGTTGTACAGCCGCACGATCGCGTCGTTGCGATGGACGCCGACCTGGTACTGGACCGTGAGGATCGCGAGCCCCGGCCGGGACACCGAGTAGATGTGCTTCACGCCGGAGATCTCGCCGAGCACCTTCTCCATCGGGGTCGCGACGAGGTGCTCCACCTGCTTCGCGCTCGCGCCGGGGAACGGGATGAAGATGTTCGCGAACGTGACGTCGATCTGCGGGTCTTCCTCGCGCGGGGTCACGATCAGCGCGAACACGCCCATCAACAGCGCGGTCAGCGCGAGCAGCGGCGTCAACTGGTTGTCGAGGAACAGTCGGGCGACGCGCCCGCTGAAGCCGAGCGGTCGGCTCACGATCGCGAGTCCCGTGCGTCCATGTCGGCGACCACCCGCGCCGCGGCGGCGATCGGGTCGAGCGCGACGCGCTCACCCGGGGAGAGACCCGCGAGGATCTCGATCTGATCGCCGATCCGCCGGCCCGGCCGCACGTAGCGCAGCGAGGGCCGTCCCTTCGAGTCGAGCACGTAGAGTCCGGTCACCTCGCTCTGCACGACCAGCGCCGAGGCCGGCACCAGGATGCGCTGCGCGGAGCCGATCACGAGGCCCACCTTCACGTACATCCCGGGCGCGAGGTCGAGCGTCCCGGCGGGCACGTCGATCCGCGCGCGGAAGGTCCCCGATGCGGTCGCGGCTTCCGGGAATATCGTGATCTTGGTGCCGGGAATCCGCCGCCCGCCGGCGTAGATCGCCGCTTGCTTGAGCCGGCTCACCTGCATCACGTCGCTCTGCGGCACGTAGGTGTCGACGCGCAGCTGGTCGAGCGACAGTCCGGTCATCAGTGGGGTCCCGGGGTTCACGGTCTCGCCGACCTGGACCAGCCGCTTGCCGACGATGCCGCCGTACGGCGCGCGGACCTCGGTGTAGCCGACGCCCTCGCGCGCCGCGACCACGCCCGCCTGGGCGGCCTGCAGGCGGCCCGCGGCGGCGTCGCGGTTCGCGGTCGCCTGGTCGTACTGGGCCTTGGAGACCACGCGGCGCTGGAACATCGCCGCGATCCGGCGATAGTTCGCCTGCGCCTCGGCGTCGCGCGCGCGCGCCTCGGCGAGCGCGGCCTGCGCGGCCTGGAGCCCCGCGCGCTGCTCGGTGCCCTTGAGTCGCATGATCACCGCGCCGGCGGGGACGACGTCGCCGACGTCGTAGTAGATCGCGACGACCCGCCCGCTGGTCTGGGCCGAAACGGTCGCTTGATGGACCGCCTCGACGGTGCCGTCGACGAATCGCTCGAGCGGGATCTGCTGCGGGCGGGCGACGATCGACGCGAGCGGCGGCGCGGCCGCGGCCGAGGAGTGACCCGGTTGGCCGTGACCGCAGCCGGTCAGGACGAGCGACCAGGCCGCGAGCAGCGCGGCGGTCGAGGACGAGCGCATCGCACGCACGGGCACGGCGCCAATCAAGAGAAGGCGTTGCCGGGCCGCACGCCGAGCTTCTTCAGCATCATCGCGAGCGGGCAGAAGCCGGTGAACGAGGCTTGCAACATGTTCGCGCCGACGAACGCGGTGAACCACAGCCAGTTCACGTTCACGTAATGCGCGAGCACGAGGCTCAGCAGCACGAACAGACCGGCGAAACGCATGACCAGACGATCGAGACCCATGGTGGAACTCCTGCGGCGCCAGGCCGCGACGACGTTGTTTGTGGCAAAGTATAACATTGGATGCTAAATTAGCAATTACTGATGAATGACCTTAGCGAATGTCCAGCCGCGGTCGCCGACGTCAGCGACCACGCCGCCGAGGCGGCGCGATTCCTGAAGGCGCTTGCGAATGAGCAGCGTTTGCAGGTGCTGTGCGCGCTGCTGTGGGGACCACGCTCGGTCGGCGACATCAACGCCGAGCTGCCGCTCAGCCAATCCGCCTTGTCGCAACATCTCGGCGTGCTCCGCGAGGCGGGCGTCGTTCGCACCGAACGCCGCTCGCAAACCGTCTACTACTCCCTGGCACCGGGGCCTGCGCTCGACATCATGGGCATCCTGCATCGCGCCTATTGCGCGGGTGCGGCGCCTCCGCAAGATCTCACGACTCCTCCGCCAGGACCTCGATCTCCACGAGGCGCTCCGCGCGCGGGGCGCGCGACGGCGCGGAACGAGCGCACGTAGCCGTCGGCGTCCGCCGCGTAACGGTGCGGATAGGGTTGCATGTCGCTGAACCTCGCGTCCGCTCAGACCAAGGTGATCACGGGGAGTCCCGCGGCCTTCCATGCGGTGATTCCGCCGCGCATGTGCGCCGAATGGTCGTGCCCGGCCGCGAGCCGCTTCTCCGCCGCGGCGAGCGATCGTTTGCCGGTGCCGCAGTGGAAGATCACCCGCCGCTCGCCGTCGTCCGGCAGCGCCGTGGCATCGAACGTCGACAAGGGGAACAGCAATGCGCCGTGGATGCGTTCCATCGCGTACTCGGCCGGCTCGCGCACGTCGATCAACAACGCCTTGCCCGATTGCAGCAACTCGGCGATCTGCTCGGGCTCCATCGTCTCGATCGGTATCGCGTGCTTCGTCATCTTCCAGCTCCTGTGATTCGGGACGGGGTGAACGCGCGACGCGGCCGGACGGGCGCGCGCCGCTCCTCGGGGAACAATCGATTGAGCAGCAGGATCAGCGCCCGCGTCCGCGCGGTCGACAATCCGTACAGCACGGTGCGGCCGACCCGGTGCCGGGTGATCAACCCCGAGGCCTCGAGGATCGTCGCTTGCTGCGACAGGGCGGGCGCCGCGATCCGGGCGCGCCGCGCGAGGCGGCTCGCCGGCAGTTCGCCGTCGAACAGCGCGCAGACGATCCGCAGGCGGCCCGCGTGCGCGAGCGTGCGCAACAGCTCCGCGGTGCGTTCGGCGGAGCGGCTGAGCGTCACGACGCCGCCGCGACCGGGCGCGCCGCAGACCGCACGGCGGTCGATGGGGGCGATAGAGCTCGATCGACGGGAAGGAGTTACCATGGCGTTACCGGTTGTCGTTTGACCGCCAGTTAATGCCCGCTTCGACGATTTCGCAACCGTGAAATCGAGCGGCGGGTATACGGGTTTGCCACAGTGACGGCGCCGAACGGTTCTTCGAGCAGACAGACCATGGAATCACCAAACGCCACGATTGCACCGCAGCGCGAGTGGGCGTTCGACCTCGCTCCCGGCTACCGGGGCCTGCCGGAGCGCTTCTACGCCCGCGTCGCGCCCGAGACGGTCTCCGAGCCGCGCTTGATCGCGTTCAACGCGCCGCTCGCGGCCGAGCTCGGGCTCGACCTCGAGGGGGCGGACGAGGCCGCGCTGGCCGCGTTGTTCAGCGGCAACGACGCCGCGGGCGCCGGCGGCACGGTCGCGGTCGCCTACGCGGGGCACCAGTTCGGCCAGTTCGTTCCCCAGCTCGGGGACGGCCGCGCGCTGTTGCTCGGCGACGCGCGGGGCCCGGACGGCGTCCCGCGCGAGATCCAGCTGAAGGGCAGCGGCCGAACGCCGTTCTCCCGCGGTGGCGACGGCCGCGCGGCACTCGGGCCGGT
>JAJYFF010000057.1 GCA_021785405.1 Pseudomonadota bacterium
ACGGCGGCGGCGGCGCCGACCGCCCGCGCGCGCTCGCTCACTCGCCCTTGGGTGCGATCGCGCGCCGGATCCGGTGGATGCCGACCGCCGCGAGGCCGGCGACGAGCGGAATGCTGAGGCCCATCACGAGTTCCGGCGGAACGCGGTAGCCCAGCGCGTCGAGGCCGGCGACCGCGTGGCCGATCAGACCGACGACGTAGTACGTGATCGCGGCGACCGACAAGCCTTCCACCGTCTGCTGCAGGCGCAGTTGCGCCTGGCTGCGGCGGTCCATCGATTCGAGCAGCGCCTGGTTCTGCCGCTCGCGCGTGATGCTCACGTGGGTCGCGAGCAGCTGGTTCGCGCGGCCGACCCGCCGCGACAGCGCCTCCTGCCGCGACGCCGCGGTGCGGCAGGTGTTCATCGCCGGTGCGAGCCGCCGTTCGGTGAATTCGCCGAAGGTCTGCATCCCCGGTATCCGCCGCTCCCGCAGTTCGGCGATTCGCCGCTGCACGATCTCGTAGTACGCCGCCGCCGCGGAGAAGCGGTACTCGGCGTCCGCGGTGCGCGTCTGGATCTGCGCTTCCAACCAGGTCAAGCGATCGAGCAGCGCCGCCTCGTCCTCGTGCCCCGCGCTCTCGAGCACCGCGGTCACCTGCGAGAGTTCCCGCTCGCAGTCGGCGAAGAACGTGGTCAAATCGCGCGCGACCGGCAACGCGAGCAGCGCCATCATCCGATAGGTGTCGATCTCCAGCACGCGCTGCACGATCCGGCCGGCCTGCCGGGGCGAGGTGCGGCGGTCGAGGACCAGGAATCGGCTGAAGCCATCGTCCCTGATCCGGAAGTCGGTCAACGCGATCGCCGCGTCGTCGCCGACGCCCGAGCCGACGAGCGCGTTGCCGTCGAACCAGCGTGCCGCGATCGCCTCGTCGTCCGCGGTGTCGGGTCCGTCCGCGATCAAGGCGCCGTGGGCCGCGACGATCACGCGGCCGGGCAACCCGCGCACGAAGTCCGCGGGCACGCGATCGAGCGCGGTCGGCCCGAACGGATCCGCGTCGGTGCACGGCGTGACGAAGGTGTAGCGCGCGAACTCGCTGTGGCGCTCGAAGCGCAGCGTGAACGCGCCCAGGTCGGCGGCGAAGTGCGTCGCCCGGGCGCCCGGCGCGGCGCTGCCGTGACGCGCCGCGAGCTCGCGCACGCGGCGCCATTCCTCGTCCCGCTGATCCGGGCCCGACAACAACGCGAGATAGCTGATGCGAACCGGCGCGCGCAGCGCGCCGGCCGGACGCGCATGGACCTCGTCGTTGAGTTCGCGTCGCTGCGGATGGCTTGCAGGGATCATCGTGGGTCCGGCCCAGGCGATGCGCCATGATAGACCGAAACCGCACCGCCGAAACCCCGTTCAACGGCCGGATTTGCGCCCGATCGGGACCGTTGGTGTATCCTGCGGACGATCCGCGGCGCGGTCCCGCCGGCCACATCGGGAGATTGCCATGCCCACGTTCCATCGCACCCTCGGCGCCGCGCTGCTCGGCGCATCGTTCCTCGGTCCCGTGCTCGCGGCCACCACGACCGCCGCGGTGTCCGCGACCGGCGCGACGCCCCCGGCCGCCACGGCGACCACGCAAGCACTGTTGCAAAAGGCCGTCGATGGCCCCTGGCGCTCGGCCGCGAACAAGGCGCGGGACCGCTACCGCCATCCGATCGCGACGCTCGAGTTCTTCGGCATCCAACCGACCATGACGGTGGTCGAGCTCGCGCCCGGCGCCGGCTGGTATACGGAGATCCTCGCCCCGTTCCTCCGCGATCACGGGCACCTGATCGAAGCCGGCGCGAGTCCGCGATTCCAGCAGCGGCTCGCGTCCGATCCGGCGGTGTTCGGCCACATCGAGAAGTTCCTGCCGTTCTCGCCGCCGACGCAGGTCGCGCTCGGACCGCAGGACTCCGCGGACATGGTGCTCACGTTCCGCAATGCCCACGATTGGCTCAATCGCAGCCCGGCCGCGCTCGCCGCCGTGTTCCGGTCGGCGTTCGAGGTGCTGAAGCCGGGCGGCGTGTTCGGCGTCGTCGACCACCGCGCGAAGCCGTTCGCGAACGCGGTGCAGAGCTCGAGGACGCTGCATCGGATCCCCGAGGATTACATGATCGAGCTCGGCTTGAAGACCGGGTTCCGCCTCGCCGGCGTGTCCGAGATCAACGCGAACCCGAAGGACCCCGAGAACATCAACGTGCATCACTTGCCACCCGATCTCGTCGGCCCGCCGAGCGAGCACGCGAAGATGCGGGCGATCGGCGAGTCGGACCGGATGACCCTGCGGTTCGTGAAGCCGGCGCCGCATCCCGCCGGTCGCTAGGGTGGCCCCGCCGGTGGGCGCGCAGGCGCCCGCGACCGCGGAGCGCCCGACCCGCGCGGCCACGCCGGCGACGCTGTTCCTCGCGTTCTCGCAAATGGCGCTGTCCGGATTCGGCGGCGTGATGCCGTTCGCCTACCGCACGATCGTCGAACGCCGGCGCTGGTACACGCCGGCGGAGTTCGCCGAGATGCTCGCGTTCGGCCAGGTGCTGCCGGGGCCGAGCATCTGCAACGTCGCGGTGATGATCGGCTGGAAGCAATGCGGTCTCGGCGGCGCGCTCGCGGCGCTCGCGGGCATGCTGCTCGGGCCCTCGGTCGCGGTCGTGCTGCTCGGCGCGTTGTACGAGCACTTCGAGCACGTCCCGCGCGTCGCGCACGCGCTCGGCGGGATGTCCGCCGTCGCGGCGGGCTTGATCATCGCGACCGCGCTCAACATGGGGTTCGGGCTGTTTCGCGACCGCACGGCGCCGCAGGCGATCCCCGGCGTGCAGGCGGCGCTGCTCGCGCTCGCGTTCGGCGCGGTGGGGATCGCGCACTGGCCGATGCTGATGGTGATCGGCGTCCTCGGCCCGCTCGCCGTGCTGCTGGCGTGGTGGCGCAGCGCATGATCGCCGCGGATCGGCACGGCTCGCCGCTCTGGCCGCTCGTGGTCCAGCTCGCGATGCTGTCGATGACGGCGATCGGCGGCGGCATCGTGATGCTCGCACCCGAGGTGCATCGGATCGTCGTCGAGGCGCATCCGTGGATCACCGACCAGCAATTCGCGGCCGCCTATGCGATCGCCCAGGCGGCGCCCGGCCCGAACATGCTGTACGTGACGCTGATCGGCTGGCAGATCGCCGGCATCGCGGGCGCGGCGCTCGCGACGCTCGCGGTCGTCGTACCGCCGGTCGCGCTGATGCTGGTCCTGCTGCGGATCGGCCATCGACGCTCGCCCGGCACGCTCGGACGCACGATACGCCTCGGGATCGCGCCGCTGTCGGTGGGGATGTTGCTCGCCGCCGGATGGATATTGGCGCGGGCGAGCGATACGGACTGGCGCAGCGGACTGATCACGGCGGCGACCGCGCTGCTGATGCTCCGCACCCGCGTCAATCCGATCTGGTTGATCGGCGCGGGCGCGCTGTTCGGCATCGCCGGGTTCGTTTGACGGAGCGATCGATGACGGCACTCGACCTTCGCACCCTCGAGCAGGCCGCCGCCGAACTCGCCCACGGCCGGACGACGAGCCGCGCACTGCTCGAGGACTGCCTCGCGCGGATCGACGATCCCCGCGGCGAGGGCGCGCGAACCTTCCTGCGGGTCGACGCGATCGGTGCTCGAGCGACCGCGGACCGCGTCGACGCCGCGCGCCGCCGCGGCACGGCGCTGCCGCGCTACGCCGGGATCCCGATCTCCGTGAAGGATCTGTTCGACGTCGCCGGCGAAGTCACGACCGCCGGCTCGGTCGTGCTGCAGGACGCGCCGCCGGCCGCCCGCGACGCGACCGTGATCGCACGGCTGCGCGCGGCCGGCTTCGTGTTGGTGGGCCGCACGAACATGACCGAGTTCGCGTTCTCCGGGCTCGGCCTGAATCCGCATTACGGCACGCCGCGCAACCCCTGGGATCGACCGGCGCACCGGATCCCCGGCGGCTCCTCCTCCGGCGCGGCCGTATCGGTCGCCGATCGCATGGCGTTCGTCGGGATCGGCACCGACACCGGCGGTTCGTGTCGAATCCCCGCGGCGTTCTGCGGGCTCGTCGGCTTCAAGCCGACCGCGCGTCGCGTCCCGCGCGACGGCGTCTATCCACTCTCCACCACGCTCGACTCCGTCGGTCCGCTCGCGACGACCGTCGCGTGCTGCGCGGCGGTCGACGCGATCCTGGCCGGCGAGCCGGACGAGCCGCTCGAGGTCCCGCCGATCGACCGACTGCGCTTCGCGGTGCCCGAGACCCACGCGCTCGCGGATCTCAGTGCGCCCGTCGCCGCGGCGTTCGAGCGCGCGCTGCGGCGCGCGTCCGCGCGCGGCGCGCACCTCGAGCGGATCCGCGTCCCGTCGATCGACGAGATCCCCGGCCTGAACCGCGGCGGTGGATTTTCCGCACCCGAATCCTTCCTCGAACATCGGCGGCGCATCGAGGTCGACGCCGCGCGCTACGATCCGCGGGTCCTCAGCCGCATCCTGCGCGGCCGCGAGTCGGGCGCCGCCGACTACCTCGATCTGCACCGCCGCCGGCACGAACTGATCGCGCGCTTGCGGCCGATCCTCGCGCCGTACGATGCGTTCCTGATGCCGACCGTGCCGATCGTCGCGCCGCCTATCGATGCGCTCGCGGCCGACGCGGACTACGCCCGCATCAACGCGCTGGTGCTGCGCAATACCAGCATCGTGAATTTCATCGACGGCTGCGCGATCTCGGTGCCCTGCCACGATCCGGGGGAACCCCCGGTCGGCCTCACGCTGTATGCGGGCGGCGGCAGGGACCGGCGCGTGCTCGCCGCGGCCGCGAGCCTCGACGCCGAACGACTCCCGAGCTGACGATCCGGCCGCGGCGGCTCAGGACGCCGGGTCGTACCGCTCGACCCAGTCGATCATCCGGGTCGCCAGATCCTTCAGGAAGCTCGGCCGCGTGAACACGTGGTGCTGATCGGGGTAGACGACGAGACGCGCCGGCACGCCGAGGGTCCGCAGCGACTCGTACATCTGCTCGCCGCCGACGATCGGCACGTTGAAGTCCTTGGTCCCGCCCAGGAACAACGTCGGCGTGTGGATCCGATTCGCGTGGAAGAACGCGGCGGACACCTTGAGCCAGAGCGCCGGGTTCTGCCACGGCGCACCGAGCTCGTTCAAGTATTGCAGCACGTACTCGTCGCTGCCGAAGGTGGCGATCTGGTCGGCGCTGCCCGCGCCGCAGATCGCGACCTTGAACCGCGGGTCGCGCGCGATCGTCGAGTCGGTCAGGATGCCGCCGTAGCTCCACCCGCCGATCGCGAGACGCTTCGGATCGGCGATTCCGCGCCGCTCGAGCGCATCGACGCCGGCGAGCAGGTCCTTGACTTCCTTGTCGCCCCAATCCGCGAAGATCGTCTTCGCGAACGCGATGCCGCGCCCGCTCCCGCCGCGGTAATTCACGCGCAGCACGACGTAGCCGCGCGCCGCGAACATCTGCGGCTCGAACTGGTAGCCGTCGAGCACGAACGAGTGCTCGTCCTGGCCGTTCGGGCCGCCATGGATCCACAGCAGCAGCGGATACCGCCGCCCCGGGCGGTATCCCGGCGGTTCGACGATCAAGCCGTGGATGTCGTGGGCGCCGCTCTTGAACGCGACGTCCTCGACCGCGCCGAGGCGCAGTCCGGCGAGGAATGCGGCGTTCTGCCGGCTGAGCGGGCGCAGCCGTCCCCGATCGAGCGCATAGACTTCCGTGAGCGTGCGGTCGTCCGAGTAGAGCACCGCCGTGTGCCCCGCGGCCTCGACCAACGAGGTCACGACGTAGGGACCCGGCGGCGCCAGCCGGCGAATCGCGCCGTTCGCGAGGTCGATCGACGCGGGGTATTCGGTCCGATCGTCTTCGACGGTGATCTCGACGTCCTTGCCGTCGGGCGTGAACGCGTACGACATCACCGCGCGGTCGAGCCCCGGCGCGAGCGCGCGTGCCGGGCCGCCGGCGACCGGCACCGAGTACAGGTGGTCCTGCATGTACGCGTAGTACTTGAGCGCGAGTCCCTGCGTGAACGCGATCCGCGACCCGTCCGGGCTCCACGCCAGATGCTGCTGGTTCGGCACGTAGGGGCGGATCAACTCGCGCGGCTGCGCGCCGGGGCGCGCGTCGATCAGTTCGATCGCTTCGCGCCCGTCGCGGTCCGCACCGTGCTCGCGCGTGCGCACGAACGCGATCGTCCGGCCGTCCGGCGACCACACGGGATCGGTGTCGTTGACGTGGGCGCCCTGCGTCAGCGGCGAGAGGTGCTGATCGGCGACGTCGAGCAGGTACAGGTGCCAGGTGCGGCCTTCGCCGAGATAGCCGAGGTCGTCATCCTTGAAGTGCAGCGCGTCGATCACCACGGGGTGGCCTTCGCCGAGCGGATCGACGGGCTCCATCGACAACACCAGCCGCTGGCCGTCCGGCGACCACGCGTAGTCGCCGATCTCCTGGTCGACGTGGGTCACCGCGACCGCGTTGCCCCCGCGGCGATCGAGCAGCATCACTTGCGCGTGCTTCGCGCCGTGCGGCTTCGCGAGGTACGCGAGGTAGCGCCCGTCGGGACTCCAGCGCGGCGCCGAGGTCTCGGCGCCCGGCGCGGTCAACGCCCGCCGCTCGCGGCCGTCCCAGCTCACCATCCAGATCGCGCTCAGGGCCTGATCGCTCGCGCGATCGTTCACGGTCACGACGTACGCGACCCAGCGGCCGTGCGGCGACACGCGCGGATCGCTGACCGCGACCGCCCGATAGAAATCGTCCGGTACCAGCACGCGCCGCGCGGGCGACGCCGCCGCGCCGGCGACCTGGGCCCCGAGCGCGAGCGCGGCGAGCGCCAGCGAAACGCAGACGCTCCGGACGCGCCGGACGCGCCGGACGCGCCGCCTCATGCGGCCGCCCCGTTCAATCGCCACCCGGAGCGCCGCCCCAGCGATAGCTCACGCGCAGACCGAACACGCGCGGCTCGTTGCGCGTCTGGCGCAGGTCGAAGTTGCCCTCGTTCGTGTAGATCACCGCGTTCTTGTTCGTGAGATTCGTGATGTAGAACTCGGTCAGCCAATGGGACCGCGTCTGTTGCAGACCGATCCGCAGGTTCATGATCGAGTAGCCCGGCTGCAGCACGCGTGGCAGGCCGTTGCTGCCGGAGGTCTGCAGGTCGTTCCACATGTCGCCCTTGTGCGAGACGTCGTACTGCAGGTACCAATGCAGCCCGCTGCCGTTCGGCAACGGCCGCTCGTAGCGCGCGTTCGCGCTGTAGCTGAAGTACGGATCGTACGGCAGGCGCTCGCCGGGCGAGACCGCGAAGCTCGCGTTCTGGAAGTTGTTGGTCTGCATCCGCGCGTCGTTGTAGCTCGCCGACGCCCCGAGACTCAGGAATGACGTGACGTTGTAATTGACGTTGGATTCCATGCCGTAGACGCGCGCGTTGCCGACGTTCGCATTGAAGCTGCTCGACGCGCACACGTTGGGATCGAACACCAGCGTTTGCAGCTGCTTCCACGGCATGTAATACAGCGCGCCATTCCACAGCAGATGGTTGCGGAGCCAGGTGGTCTTCCAGCCGATCTCGTAGTTCGTCAGCGTATCCGGCACGTAGCGCTGCGGCACGCCCGCGTTGTAACACCCCTGGGGTATGCCGCCGTTGACGCCGCCGTCCCGGAATCCTTGCGCCGCATCGGCGTAGACCAGCGCGGTCGGCGTCAGCTGATAGCTGACCCCGACCTTGCTGTCCCACTTGTTGCCGGTCCCGCCCGAGTAGGTGCTCGGCGACTGCGGCGCGTACCAGAAGCCGCCGTAGGTCGACGACGTGAAGTTCGAGTGGAAGTGAACCGTTCCCGCCTCGACGCGCAGCTTCGGCGTGATGTCGAAGCTCACGTCGAGGTATTCGGTCGTTTGCAGGTAATCGTTGCGCGAGTCGTAGCTGTACCAGTCGTCGGGCTTCGGCGGCAGCGCGCCCTGATCGTAGTAATACGCGGTGGTCGCCTGCCAGGCTTGCCCCGAGGTCTGCAGTCCGGGCATGTGGTAGTAATTCGAGACCAGGTTCTTGGTCTTCTCCCAGTACACGCCGACCATCCAGTGGAAGCGCCCGCCCGCCTTCGACTGCAGCCGCAGTTCGTCCGACCACCGATAGGTGTTGTCGCGATAGTCGTAGTACTGGATCGGCGGGTTGCAACCGCTGTAGCCGTTCGCGCCGCCGCTGTTGATCGGATCGGTCAAGCACGTGTACGCCTGCTGGGTCGAGGCGTTGAAATACGGATCCGGCGGGTTCGCGTACTGGTTCAGGTACTGCATGTACTCCGAGTACTCGTTGACCCAGCGGTCGTTCTGCGCCCAGTAGGTGCTCGCGAACACCAGGTCCCCGATCCCGACGTCGCCGTCCAGGTGAAAGTCCGCCATCTTCGCGTAGTACTGCTTGAACTCGGGACCGAAGCGCACGACCGTGTTCGGCGGCAGCGGCCGCACCGGTCCGTCGACGAGGTTGCCGTAGTAGTTCACCGCGCCGCCGATCGTCGGGTCCTCGTCCCAGGCGCCGTGCGTGAGCTGCCGCTGGTAACCGTAGGTCAGCGTCGCCTTCCACCCCTGCGCGAACTTCTGGCCGAACGCGATCCGGCCGCCGGTGACCCGCTCGACGTTGTAGTTCCTGCCCGCCCAGGCCGCGTTGTTCGAGACCGAGCCGTTCACCCAGGTCCGGGTCGTCAGCTGATTGTTGATGAACCCGCCATGGTAGACGCTGAACACGGACAGCCGGACCGCCGACCAGCCGTCGACGATCGGCAGATTCAAGAAGCCCTCGGCCGTGCCGTTGTGCGTGCCGCCGTCGATCTTTCCGCCGTCGAGGCTGACGCCGGCGCCGAACGCGTTCGGATTCGGCTTGTTGGTGATGAAGCGGATCGCGCCCGCCATCGCACCCGCGCCGAAGGTCGTGCCCTGCGGTCCGTTCAACACCTCGATTCGCTGGATGTCGTACAGATGCAGATCCGGGGTCGTCCCGTAGTAATTCATCGACATGTCGTCGACGAGATAGCCGGTGGTGGCGGTATTCGCGTAATTCGGGTTGCTGCCGTCCGACACGCCGCGCATCACGAAGGTCTGGGTGCCGGGGCCCGCGCTCACGAACGAGATCGACGGCGTGCGGCTCGCGTAGTCCTCGAATTGCGCGATCGCGAGATTCTTCAAGTCCTTGCTGGTGAACACGTCGATGCTGATCGGCACCTTCTGCAGGTTCTCGGCGCGCTTTTGCGCGGTCACGACGATTTCCTGCAGCGTCGAGCCGCCGGACGAGAGCGAGGCCGCGTGCGCGGCGGTCGCATTGAGCGCGGCGCCTCCGGACAGCGCGGCCGCGATCGCGAGCGCGAGTTTCTGCTGGGATCGATTCGGGGCCGCGGACAGGGTTTCGCGCGTTCGCATCGTGGCATCCCTCGCTCGTGGCTCGTCCGGCGCGTCGCGCCGAACGGCGATTGACCGATGGTCCTACCGTTCGCGGCGCATTGTCAACGTGGATCGACTCGAGTGTTCGTTTATCGCACGCGCGCCTTGCGCCGCGGGGTCACGCGTCGTCCTCGAAGCGCTCGAGGCAATCCCCGAGCGCGCGTCGCAGCGGATCGAGCGCCGGCGCGAAATGCTTCCAGTAGCCGACACCGGACGCGTACAGGGGCTGTCGGACCTGCTCGGCGCTCGCGGTGCGCACGGCGCGCTTCGTTTCATGGAACGCGAGACAGGCGGGCTCGAACGCGAGGCCGCAGTGCGCGAGCAGGCGGCGTATCTGCCGCTCGGGATCCCGCACGAGGTGCTCATAGCGCAGATGCAGGACCTTTCCCGGCAGCACCTCGTCCCAGTGGTCCATCAGCGCGAGATAACAGCGGTAATAGCGTCCGAGATCGTCGAGGTCGTAGCTGAAGCTCTGGCCCTCGGCGAAGTGCTGCTTGAACGTGCTGAAGCACGCGTCCAGCGGATGCCGGCGCACGTCGACGATCGTCGCTTGCGGCAGCATGCAATGGATGAGCCCCACGTGACTGAAGTTGTTCGGCATCTTGTCGATGAACCGCGGCTTGCCGCTGCGCAAGGGCAAGGTCTCCTCGAGGTACCGCCGACCGAGCTGCGCGAAGCGCTCGCGCGGCACCGCGCGCAGGGCTTCGGGGTACGCGTCCTGCGCCGCATCGGAATGGTCGAACTCGCGCACGATCGTCAGGACGTTCGGCAACTCGAACGTGCCCTCGACGTTCGAATGGCTCGCGAGGATCTGCTCGACGAGCGTCGAGCCCGAGCGCGGCAGGCCGACGACGAAGATCGGCGCCGGATCCTCGATGCCGGTGGCGGCGCGCTCGGCGAAGAACGCGGCGTCGAAGCACTCGCGCACCCGGCGCGTCTTCCCCTCGAACACCCGGATGTCGTACGCGATCGTCTTGCGTCGCCGGCGATTGCCGGCCGCGTAGTGCTCGAACGCGGTCGCGTACTCCCGCCGGTGCTCGAACGCCCGCCCGAGCGCGAAGCGCAAGTGCGCCTGATCCACGTCGTCGCCGTCGTCCCGGAGCAGCGCCTGCATCGCCGCGATCTCGGCGTCGTCGAACACGTAGGTCTTCAGATCGGCGAGCGCCCAGTACACTTCGCCCATCGCCGGCGCCCGCGCGAGGCATTCCCGATACGCCCGCTCGCACTCCGCCCGCTGGCCCAAGGTCTTGTGCAGGTGCCCGATCGACAGCCGCAGGCGCACCTCGCCCGGATTCAGGCGGGCGGCCTCCTCGAACGCGGCGAGCGCCTCGGGCTGGCGCATCATCCGCGTGTACACGTTGCCGAGCTGCACCCAGTTCTTCGGATTCTCCGGCTCGATCAGGAGCAGGCGCCGGAGCGAGCGCTCGGCGTCGTTCAAGCGACCGAGATCGACGAACGCCTGCGACAGGCCGCGCGCCACCAGCGGCAGGTGCGGCGACTGCTTCGCCGCGTGCTGCAGGAGTCGCAGCGCGTCGGGCGCACGCCCCGCGGCGAGCGCGACCGCGGCGAGCCCGCAGACCGCGCCGACGTGGCTCGGATCGCTCGCGAGGATCTCGCGGAAGAGCCGTTCGGCGTTGCGACGATCCTCCGCGGCGAGCGCGGCGCCCGCCTCCTCGAGACGCCGCGCGTGCGGGTCGCACTGCCGTGCGCGCTCGTACGCCGCGCGCGCTTCCCGGTATTGCTCGAGGTCGACGCAGGTATCGCCGTAGGCGCGCCACGCCGCCTCGAACGCCGGGACCGCGTCCAGCACCTGCCGCAACGCGCGCTGCGCGCGATCGTAGTGCCCGGCGGCGCGCTGCGCGCGCGCGAGATCCGTGCGCGCCGCCCAGAATCGCGGCGCGGCGGCGACGACCCGCTCGAGCGCGTCGATCGCTTCGTTCGTCCGGTCTTGGTCGAGCAAGGCGGCGCCGAGTATCCACAGGCTCTGCCGTTCGCCGGGCGCCCGCGCCTGGATCGCGCGGGCCTCGGCCTCCGCGGTCCGCGCACGGCCGAGACGCAGCGCCGCGAGCGCCCGCTCGCAGGCGATTCGCAGCGACGCGTCGGCGGGTGCGTGCATCGGGAGCCTCTGGTCCCGCTCGCGCGGGCTAGCGCCCGTCGACGAGCGCCGCGGGTGTCGTCGGCGCGGCGGCGCTCACCTCGAGCCAGGTGCTCTGGTAGGTCGCGCCTTCGCCGAGATCCGAGTAACGATCCGCGCACAGCAGATTCACGGTCCCGAAGACCGTCTCGCCGTCGCCGCGTTGCCCCGGCACGTACGCGATGCCCGGGGGGACGTCCTCGCTCACCTGCAGCACGAGGCCGACGGCCCCTCGAGCGTTGGCCGCGCGGACGCGTTGCCCGTCGCGCAGATCCCGCGCCCGCGCCTCCGTCGGGTGCAGCACGCAGACCGGCGGGCCCTCACGCGCGCGCAAGGACGCGACGCCGGCGTAAACCGAGTGCGGCTGGAAGAAGCCGGGCCCGGTCAGCAATCGCAGCGGCCAACGGCTCGCCTCGCGCGTCTCCTCGGGGTCCGGTTGCCAATCGGGCATCGGCGGCAGGCCGGCGTCCGCGAGCGACTGCGAATAGAACTCGAGCTTCCCCGACGGGGTCAAGAACGACTGTTCGCCGGCCGGCGCGAGGCGAATCGGCCGGCCGCTGCGCAGCGTGTCCTCGTCGATCGCGGCGGCGGCGCCCGCGGCACCGCGGAGCATCGCCCGCAAGATCTCGCGCTCGGGCGACCGGAAGGCCGGATCGTCGAGTCCCATGCGCGCCGCGAGCGCCTGCGCGACCCAGAAATTCGAGCGCGCCTCGCCGGGCGGCGGCGCCGCCCGCGCGCCGTACTGCACATAATAAGAACCGTACGAGCGGTACAGATCCTCGGTCTCGAGATAGAGCGCGGCCGGCAACACGTAATCGGCATAGCGCGCGGTGCCCGACAGGAACGGATCGTGGACGACCGTGAACAGATCCTCGCGGCCCAAGGCCTCGCGAACCCGGCCCGCGTCGGGGCAGGTCACCGCCGGATTGTTCGCCGCGACGAACAGCGCGCGGATCGGCGGCTCGCGCAACTCGAGCAGCGCCCGTCCGAGCTGCGAGTGATTGATGCGGCGGGCGTCGCGCGGACCGGAGGGTGCGTTCACGACGCCGGTATCGAGACCGAGGAAATCCCCGGTGAACAGCAGCGCGCCGCCGCCGGGACGCGCGTACGCGCCGGTGACGCCGGGCAGCAGCGCGACCGCGCGCAGCGCCTGCCCGCCCTGCGCAAGGCGCGTCATGCCGGTGCCGAGCCGGATGAACGGGGCGCGCGCGTCCCCGTAGAGCATCGCGAGCCGTTCGACGTCCGCCGCGGCGAGGCCGGTGATCGCCGCGACCCGGCGCGGCTCGAACCGCGGGAGGATCTCGGCTTCGAGCCGCTCGAAACCGAGCGTCCGCCGCGCGAGGTAGCGCCGATCGCAGCGCCCGTCGCGGGCCAGCACGTGCATCACGCCGAGCGCGAGCGCCGCATCGGTGCCGATCCGGATCGGCAGGTGCCAATCCGCGAGCTTCGCGGTCCGGCTGCGCCGCGGCTCGATCACGACGACGCGCAGCCCGCGCCGGCGCTCCTCGGCGATCTTCGCCCAGAAATGCACGTTGGTCGTGACCAGGTCCGAGCCCCAGGACACGAGCAAATCGGAATGAACGATCGACTCCGGGTCGGCGCCGCCGACCGGTCCGAGCGTCGCGTGCCACGCCGCCGCCGCGCAGCTGTCGCAAACGGTTCCCGCCTCCAGGCGGCTCGCGCCGAGCGCATGGAACAGGCCGTTCACGAGCCCGCGGTTCATGAGGCCGCCATGCGCGCTATAGGCGTAGCCGAGCAGCGCGAGCGGACCCGACTCGTCGATGATCGCGCGCCAGCGCGCGGCGATTGCATCGAGCGCCTCGTCCCAGCCGACCGGCGTGAACGACCCGGCCCCCTTCGGCCCGGTGCGCCGCAGCGGCGTCGTCAGACGTTCCGGGGACTGCACGAGTTCGGTGTCGTGGTGGGTCTTGCCGCAGGCGAAGCCCGCCGTGAACGGGTGGTCCGGGTCGCCGCGGACGCGCAGGATGCGGTCGTTCTCGACGTCGACCCGCAACGAGCATTGATCGGGACAGTCGTGCGCGCAGACACTGCGTATCGTCACCATGGCCGGGAGAGTCTACGCGCGCGCCGAAACCGCCGCCAAGCCAGGTCCTCCGGACGCGGCGGCGCGGTCGACCCGACCCCTATCGACACGGCCATCGAGATGTCCGATCATGATCGGAATTGCCGCGCCGCGTGACCAGCGAACCGCACCAGACACGATGACCGAACGATATTCCGCCCTGGCGCTCGCGCGGCATGCGCTGACCGGGGCGCCCTGGCCGCGCGCCTGGCGGCGCGCCGATCCGCGAGCGCACTACGACGTCGTGATCATCGGCGGCGGCGGACACGGACTCGCGACCGCGTATTACCTCGCGAAGAATCACCACGTGAACCGCGTCGCGGTGCTCGAGCGAGCGGTCATCGGCTCGGGCAACGTCGGCCGCAACACGACGCTGGTCCGCTCGAACTATCAACTCGACGGCAACACGCAATTCTTCGAGCACTCCTTGCGACTCTGGGAGGGACTGTCGCACGAGCTGAACTTCAACGTGATGCTGTCGCAGCGCGGCCAGGTCGTGCTCGCGCACGGCCCGTCGCAGCTCGACGTCCTCGCGCGCAAGGGCAACGTCATGCGCTTGAACGGCATCGACGCCGAACTGCTCGACCGCGGCGAGGTAGAGCGACTGCTGCCCTACCTCGACTTCTCCGCGCAGTCCCGATTCCCGATCTACGGCGGGCTCCTGCAGCGGCGCGCCGGCACGGTGCGGCACGACGCGGTCGCGTGGGGCTATGCGCGCGCGGCCGACGAGCTCGGCGTCGACATCATCGAGAACTGCGAGGTCACCGGCTTCCTGCGGGATCACGATCGGGTGATCGGCGTCGAGACGACCCGCGGGCGCATCGGCGCCGACCGGACCGCGATCTCGGTCGCCGGCCACACGTCCCAGGTCGCGGCGCTCGCCGGGCTGCGCGTGCCGGTCGAGAGCCACCTGCTGCAGGCGTTCGTCACGGAGCCGATCAAGCCGTTCGTCGATCACGTGATCTCGTTCGGCGCCGAACTCTTCTATCTGTCGCAATCGGACAAGGGAGGGCTCGTGTTCGGCGGCCACATCGACGGTTTCAACAGCTACACGCAGCGCGGCCAGTTTCCGCAGGTGCAGACCGTCGCCGAGTGCGCGGTCGCGCTGATCCCGTCGATCTCGCGATTGCGGCTGCTGCGCCACTGGGCCGGCATCCAGGACATGACCCCCGACGGCAGTCCGTTCATCGGCCGCACGCCGCTGCGCGATCTCTACCTGAACGGCGGCTGGTGCTATCAGGGCTTCAAGGCGACGCCGGCCGCCGGCTGGTGTTTCGCGCACACGATCGCGCACGGCGAAGTGCACCCGCTGATCGAGCACTTCTCGCTCGAGCGCTTCCTCGACGGCAACGGCTACGACGAATACGGCCTCGGCCTGTGGACCTACCGGCAGTGAACCCATGCTGAGAATCCCCTGCCCGCATTGCGGCGAACGCGACTACACCGAGTTCCGCTATGGCGGCGATGCGTCGAAGACGCGGCCGGCGCACGCGGACCGGGACTTGCGCGCGTGGCACGATCACGTCTTCGTGTTCTCGAATCCTCGCGGACCGCATCGGGAATACTGGCAGCACGTGCTCGGCTGTCGTCAATGGCTGATCCTGGAACGCGATACCGCGACCAACGCCGTCGGCACGGCCCGGCTCGCGCGGGACGGAGCCGGCGCTTGAGCCGCGGACCGCAGCGCCTCGCGCAGGGTGGCCGGATCGATCGCGAACGGCCGATCCGCTGCGACTTCGAAGGCCGGCCCCTCGACGGATTCGCCGGCGACACGCTCGCCTCCGCGATGCTCGCGAAGGGCATCGCCCTGGCCGGCCGCAGCTTCAAGTACCACCGACCGCGCGGCCTGTTCGCGGCCGGCGTCGAGGAGCCGAACGCGCTGCTCACGATCGGCGAGGCGGGGCGGACCACGCCCAACCTGCCGGCGACCACGATCGAGTTGCGCGCGGGCCTGCGCGCGCGTCGCCAGAACGGCTGGCCGAGCGTCGACCTCGATCTGGGGGCGCTGAACGGCTGGCTCGCGCCGCTGTTGTCGGCGGGCTTCTACTACAAGACGTTCATGGGGCCGCGCCGCGGTTCCTGGATGGCGTACGAGCCGTTCATCCGCCGGGCTGCCGGACTCGGTCGGGCGCTCCACGAGCGCGATCCCGACCGGTATCACGCGCGGCACGCGTTCACCGACGTGCTGGTGATCGGCGCGGGCCCCGCGGGGCTCGCCGCGGCGCTCGCGGCGGCGACGGCCGGCGCCGAGGTGCTGCTCGTCGAGCAGGATCCGGCGCTCGGCGGTTCGCTGCTCGCGGCGCCGTCGGTCGGTCCGCTCGAGACCTGGCGATCGCAACTCGAACGGGCGGTGCGGGCCGCGCCGGCGATCGAGGTGCTCACCCGCACGACCGCGCTCGGCGCCTACGACGGCAGCACCGTCGCCTTGCTCGAACGGCACGACCATGCCGCACCGGATCCCGAGCGCGGCGCGGCGCGCGAGACGGTGGTCACCGTGCGCGCCCGTGCGATCGTGTACGCGCCAGGTGCGCTCGAACGGCCGCTCCTGTTCGCCGACAACGACCGCCCCGGCGTGATGCTCGCATCGGCGGCGCGCGCTTACTTGAACCGCTACGCGATCGCCCCCGGGCGGCGCGCACTGGTCGCCACCTGCACGGATTCGGGCTGGCTGACCGCGCTCGATCTGGCCGCTGCGGGCGCCGCGGTGACGGTCGTCGAGCAGCGCGACGACGTCGCGGCGCCGCTCGCCGCCGCCGCC
>JAJYFF010000119.1 GCA_021785405.1 Pseudomonadota bacterium
GACCGCGACCCTCTCGGAGAACACCCTGATCGAGAAGGGCCAGGCCGAGCACAGCGTCGTGACGACCTGCGCGTACTGCGGGGTCGGCTGCTCGTTCCGCGCGGAGATGCGCGGCGAGGAGATCGTGCGGATGGTGCCGAACAAGGACGGCCACGCGAACCACGGGCATTCCTGCGTGAAGGGCCGGTTCGCGATCGGTTACGCGTCGCACCCCGACCGGATCGTGAAACCGATGATCCGCGCGAAGATCAGCGATCCGTGGCGCGAGGTGAGCTGGGAAGAGGCGATCTCGTACGCGGCGTCGGAGCTGAAGCGCATCCAGCAGAAGTACGGCCGCGATTCGATCGGCGGCATCACCTCGTCGCGCTGCACGAACGAAGAGACCTACCTCGTTCAAAAGCTGGTCCGTGCCGGCTTCGGCAACAACAACGTCGACACCTGCGCACGCGTGTGCCACTCGCCGACCGGCTACGGGCTGAAGAACACGCTCGGCGAGTCGGCCGGCACCCAGAGCTTCGATTCGGTGATGCAGGCGGACGTGATCGTCGTGATCGGCGCGAACCCGACCGACGCCCACCCGGTGTTCGGATCGCAGATGAAGCGACGGCTGCGCGAGGGCGCGCAACTGATCGTCGCCGATCCGCGCCGGATCGACCTCGTGCGCACGCCGCACATCGCCGCCGCGCACCACCTGCCGTTGCGCCCGGGCACGAACGTCGCGCTGCTGAACAGCCTCGCGCACGTCGTCGTGACCGAGGGACTGGTCGACGAGGCGTTCGTCAGCGCGCGCTGCGAGGCGCCGGCGTTCGACAAGTGGCGGCGCTTCGTCGCCGAGGCGCGCAACTCGCCGGAGTCGATGGAGGCCGTGACCGGCGTGCCGGCCGCCACCGTGCGCGCCGCGGCGCGGCTGTACGCGAACGCGGACAACGCGGCGATCTACTACGGACTCGGCGTCACCGAGCACAGCCAGGGCTCGACCGCGGTCATGGCGATCGCGAACCTCGCGATGGCGACCGGCAACCTCGGGCGTGAGGGCGTCGGCGTGAACCCGCTGCGCGGGCAGAACAACGTCCAGGGCTCCTGCGACATGGGCTCGTTCCCGCACGAGTTCCCGGGCTACCGCCACGTGAGCGACGACGCGGTGCGCAGTTCGTTCGAGCGCGCGTGGGGCGTGAGCCTGCAGAACGAGCCGGGCCTGCGGATCCCGAACATGTTCGAGGCGGCGCTCGACGGGGAGTTCAAGGCGCTCTACGTCGAGGGCGAGGACATCGCCCAATCGGATCCGAACACCCAGCACGTGACCGCGGCGCTCAGCGCGATGGAGTGCGTGATCGTCCAGGACCTGTTCCTGAACGAGACCGCGAAGTACGCGCACGTGTTCCTGCCGGGATCGACCTTCCTCGAGAAGGACGGCACGTTCACGAACGCCGAGCGCCGGGTCTCCCGCGTGCGCAAGGTCATGGAGCCGAAGAACGGGTACGCCGACTGGCAGGTGACGCAGCTGCTGTCCAACGCGATGGGTTATCCGATGGACTATCGGCACCCGTCGCAGATCATGGACGAGATCGCGCGCCTCACGCCGACGTTCGCGGGCATGAGCTTCGAGAAGATCGATCGTCTCGGCAGCGTCCAGTGGCCCTGCAACGACACGCACCCGGACGGCACGCCGACGATGCACGTCGGGGAATTCGTCCGCGGCAAGGGACGCTTCCTCGTGACGGAGTACGTGCCGACCAACGAGAAGGTCACGCAGAAGTATCCGCTGCTGCTCACGACCGGGCGGATCCTCTCGCAGTACAACGTCGGCGCGCAGACGCGGCGCACTCCGAACGTCCAGTGGCACGACGAGGATCGCCTCGAGATCCACCCGCACGACGCCGAGGAGCGCGGCGTCGCGGACGGCGACTGGGTCGGCATCGCGAGCCGTGCCGGCGAGACGGTGTTGCGCGCGACCGTGACCGAGCGCGTGCAACCCGGCGTCGTCTATACGACGTTCCACTTCCCGGATTGCGGCACGAACGTGATCACGACCGACAATTCGGACTGGGCGACGAACTGCCCCGAGTACAAGGTCACCGCGGTGCAGGTCACGCGCGTCAGCCAGCCGTCCGAGTGGCAGCGCCGCTTCCGCGAACAACGCGAGACGCAGGAGTCGTTGCTGCGCGGTGCGGACGTGTTCGTTACGAAGTGATGCCGACATGAGCGAAGATCAACTGATCAAGATGGCGAACGACATCGCCGCGTTCTTCCACGGGGAGACGAACCGCGAGGAGGCGGTCGGCGGCGTCGTGAACCACATTCAGAAGTTCTGGACGCGGCGGATGCGCGAGCGGCTCGTCGAGCGGGTGCGCGCCGGCGAAGGCGGTTTCGCCGATCTCGCGCTCGAGGCCGCGCGTCGCCTCGCGAAGTCCGACTCGGCGGCGCCCCGGCCCTAGACGGTCAGCACGATCTTGCCGACGTGCGCCGACGACTCCATCAGGCGATGGGCGGCGGCGGCCTCGGCGAGCGGGAACGTCGCGTGGACGAGCGGGCGTACCTTGCCGGCGTCGAGTAGCGGCCACACCTGGCGGCGCAGGCCCTCGGCGATCGCCGCCTTCTGAGCGACCGTTCGCGGCCGCAGCGTCGAGCCGGTGACGGTGAGACGCTTGCGCATCACCAGGCCGAAGTCGACCTCGGCCCGCTCCCCGCCCTGCAGGCCGATGATGACGATCCGTCCTTCGACGGCCGCCGCGGCGAGATTGCGCGCGACGTACGGGCCCGCGACCATGTCGAGGATCACGTCGGCGCCGCGGTTCTGCGTCGCTTGCGCGACCACGGCGACGAAGTCCTCCGTCTTGTAGTCGATGCCGCGCGCGGCGCCGATCCGCTCGCAAGCGCGCGCCTTCGACTCGCTCCCCGCGGTCGCCAGAACGCGCGCGCCGAACGCCGTCGCGAGCTGGATCGCGACCGTGCCGATCCCGCTGGTGCCGCCATGGATCAGCACGGTGTCGCCCGCCTTGCAGCCGCCGCGCTCGAACAGGTTCGTCCAGACCGTGAAGAAGGTCTCCGGAATCGCCGCCGCCTCGACGAGGCTCAGGCCGCGCGGGATCGCGAGGCACAGCGGCGCCGCGGCGACCGCGTACTCGGCATAGCCGCCGCCCGCGAGCAGCGCGGTCACGCGATCGCCGACCGCGAGTCCGCCGACCCCCTCGCCGAGCGCGACGATCTCGCCGGCGATCTCCAGGCCGAGCACGTCCGATGCGCCCGGCGGCGGCGGATAGGCGC
>JAJYFF010000058.1 GCA_021785405.1 Pseudomonadota bacterium
GACTTCCAGCGAGCCGTCCTTGTAGACGCTCACGCGGATGTTCTCGCAGTGGCCGGCGAGCGCCTCGTCGACGCTGTTGTCGATGACTTCGTGCGCCAGATGGTTCGGCCGGGTCGTATCGGTGTACATCCCGGGCCGGCGGCGCACCGGATCGAGCCCGCTCAGCACTTCGATGTCGGATGCCGTGTACGATGCCATCGACTGCCTCTCTTGCGATCGGGCGCGGAGTCTAGCACGGGCCGGGCGCGCCATCGGCCGGTGGCGGCGACGCGGCGCTTGCGCTATCTTTCGGCGCACGATGGGTATCGCGAACGCACACAACCTGGCCGCGCCGATCGCCGAACGGCGTCCGCACGGCATCGCCGTCCGGCTGCGCCCGGGCGATCCGTTCCGCAAGCTGCTCGGCGACGACTGGTCGCGGACGCATTGGTACGCGACCGCCGGCGAGCGCGATCGAGTGCTCCTGGAAATGGCGCGCAAGCACGAGTACTCGCGGGCCGGCGACGCGCCCGCGCTGATCTTCGAGAAGGTCGAGAACCGGGCCTAGCGTCAGAACGTCCGGCCGAGGAACAGGTAGTACGCGCTGTTCCCGGTCGTGTCGTACCCGCCGCCGACGTAGAGCGGCCCGAGGAACGTGTCGAGGCCGAGGAACAGCGACACGTCCTTGCGCGCGCCACCCCAGCCGATCTGACCCCGGCGCTGCCACACGTTGCCCGCTTCGAACGACACGCCGAGGTACGTGGGGAATTGCAGGAGCCCCGTGCCGCCGCGGCCGACCTGGCGGAAATACACACCGCGGCCGATCGCGTAGGTCGGCCCCTCGAGCGACTGGGCCGCGAGACCCGAGAGGTTCAGGAAGCCGCCGAGCGTGTAGAAGTCCTGCACCGCGGTCGGCCGGATCGCGCCACGCACCGTCGTCCCCGCGGAGGTCCACAGCACGAACGTGTTGCGCCCGCGTGAGCGCGCGACCAGCCAGTCGGCGCTCGCCCGGTCGAACGCGACGTCGGAACCGAGGTCCGTCCGGTAGGCGTCCCACTGCAGCGAGAACGTGTCCCCGGCCCGCGGAAAATCGACGCTGTCGAGCTGATCGTAGCTGAACTTGAAGAACAGCTCGCCGTTGTTGAAGCGCGGATCGACGAGCCGCGGATCGCCGAACCGCGGGTGGGTGTTGCCGTTGGTGCGATGCACGCCGAGACGCACCTCGCCCCAGGTGCCGAGCTCGCGGCCGACGTCGAAGTCCGCTTCGGCCTCGCGCTCGCGGAAGTCCGCGACCTCGACGTCGCGGGTATAGATCCGCTCGTCGCGCTGCTCGACGCGCAGGCTCGGGGCGACGAACCAGCGCCGGCGCGGCGACAGCGGCTGATAGAACTCGGTGACCGCCTTCGGGTTGCTGCCGATCTGCAGGTCGGTGCGCCATTCCGCGCCGAGACCGTCGATCTCGGTCACGAGGAAGCGCGCCGCCGCGTTGTACTCGCTGTTGCCCTGGAAGTCGTCCTGCAGCTTCAGGCCGAACCGCAGGTAGTTCGGCCCCCAGGACTTGCGGCGCGCGCGCACCACCAGGCCGTGGCGACGCTGCGCGCCCTGCCCTTCGGTGACGACCCGGTAGTCGACCGTCTGGAACAGCCCGAGCCCGTAGATCTGGTCGATCCGTGCCGCGATCGCCTTCGGGTCGAGCGGCGCGCCGACGAACGGCGCGAGCGTCGCGCGGATCGTGCGGCGGTCGGCGCGCGAGGCGCCCTCGACGTGGACGAAGCGGATCGTCGGCGCCCCGGCGGCCCGCGCGGTGCGCCGCGCGAGGTAGCGCGCGTACGCCGCGCGGCTCACGCGATACCGCGCCAGCTGCGCGCTGGCGGCGAGCGCCGCGCGCTCGCCGAGCTGGATCGTCTGGCCGACGACGCTGAAGTCGGCGGAACCGGTCAGACCGAGCGCCGGCTCGATCAACACGTCGCGCGGGCCGAGCGTCGCCTTCTGCCGGTCGGAGTTGTGGTGCACGAGGATCGCGATCATCTGGTTCGAGATCGCGAGCGCGGAATCCAGCCGGTGCCGCGGCAGCAGCGGATATTCGACGTCGACGACGATCAACACCTGCGCCCCCATCGCGCGCGCGACCGCGATCGGCAGGTTCTCGGCGAGGCCGCCGTCGACCAGCAAGCGGCCGTCGGTGTCGACCGGCGCGAACAAGCCGGGCGCGGACATGCTCGCGCGCATCGCCCGGGCCAGGTCGCCGTGGTCGAGGACCACCGCGCGGCCGGTCACGAGATCGGTCGCGACCGCGCGGAACGGCGTCGGCAGCGTATCGAAGCTCGCCACGTCGTCGTCGCGCAGCGTGAGCCGGCGCAGCGTTTCCTGCAGTTGCTGACCCTGGATCAGGCCCTTCGGCAACAAGAACTGCCAATGCTTCAGGCCGATCGGGAAGTGCACCAGGAAGTTCCGCTCGTCCTGCTTGCGCCGGAACGCGAGCGCCGCGCGCGGCGGCCGGTCGCTGAACGCCTGCTGCCAGTCGACCGAGCGCATCATCGCGGCGATCTGCGCCGGGGTCATCCCGCTCGCGTAGAGGCCGCCGACGATCGCGCCCATGCTGGTCCCGGCGATGCAGTCGACCGGCACGCGCAGGCGCTGCAGGACTTCGAGGACGCCGATGTGCGCCAAGCCGCGGGCGCCGCCGCCGGACAGCACCACGCAGATCTTCGGTCGGCGCGCAGGGGTGGCGGCCGGCGCGCGGGCGGCGCTCGCCGCGGCGACGGCGCTCGCCGCGGTGACGGCGATCGACGCGATGCACACGACGCTTGCCGCGAGCCGCCTCATCGGGTCCCCGCGACCGCGGGCGCTACAGCACCAGGTCGACCGTGTCGGCCGTGAACGTGTTCGTCGACCGGTCGTACACGCCGCGCGCCTGCAGCGCGATCGCTGGCGTCGTCGCGGTCACGCCGGAGCCGAGCGCGGTCACGAAGCTCGCGAACGAATTGAACCCGCTGATCCCGCCGCTCACGTTGCCGAGCGCGAACAGCGGCGCGAACGTGTTGCTCGCGGCGGTCGTCGTCGGCACCACCTGCGGCGAGGTCGCGAGGGCGTGCAGGTCGATCGACTCGCCGTCGATCTGCAGCGTCGCGCTCGCGAGCGCGGCATTCGTCAGATCGATCGCGAAGCCGCCGCTCGACAGGCCGACGAACGGCGTCGTCGTGCCCGCGGTGCCCCAGCTCACCTGCAGGCTCGCGGGCACCTGCGTCTCGGTGTTCACGGTGGACGCGGCGAAATCCGGCGGTGCGCTGCCGTAGGCGTTGACCAGTCCGTCGAACCACAGCGGCGTGCCGGCCGCGGTGCCCGACAGATCGGTCGCGCCGGTGCTCACCTGGTAGCTCGCGGCGCTCGCATCCTGCGCCGAGCTGGTGCCGGTGCCGGCGAAGCTGAACGCGCTCGCGGGCCAGCCGCCGAGGCTCTGCAGGCCGATCGTCGCGCTGCCGGCCGCGCCGGTGACCAGCGGGCCGTAGGCCTGCGTCGACAGCAGCCGCACCACCCCGGTGTTCGCGGCCGACGCGTCCAGCGTGACGACGCCGGCGCTGGTGGCCGAGTAGGTGCCGATCGCGTCGATTCGCTGACCGACGCTGATCGACTGGTCGCTGAGGCCGGTCGCCGACGGATCGTCGTCCGCGGTCACGAGCGTGTTCGGCCCGACGAGCACGGTCGAATCGGCGGTCTCGTACTTCACGTAGCCGGTCGGGAAGCTGAGCGTGGAGCCCCAGACGAGGCCGCCGCGCACCGTCAAGGTGTTGCCGGTGCGCGCGATCACCGTGCCGACGAGGTTCTGCGTGTAGAAGGTCTCGACGCTCGTGCCGGCGAGCACGTAGACCGAGTTGAACAAGCCCGCGGTGCCGGTCGGCGTCGTCGACGGTTGGAACGTCGTGTAGGCCGTGGTCATCGTCGTGCCGGCCGAGGTCTGCGACAACGCGTCGATCCCGGGGGCGCCGACGTAGTTCGTGCCGTTGATCGTGTAGACGGTGTTCGGCCCGTTGAAGATCGTCAGCGAGCCGATGTTGCTCGCCTCGTCGTAGAACGGCCGTTCGTAGACCGTGTAGGTCCCGAGACCGACGCTCGAGTTGATCAACGGTCCGCGGACGCGAATCAGCTTGGTGTCGGCCGGCGCGATCGCCGCGGTCAGGAACGGCGCGACCGTCACCTTCGGCGGCGAGGTCGTGGTGTCGACCTGGTTCGACGCGGGCAGGTCGAAGTTCAGCGCGAGCCGCTCGGCGTTGCTGGTCGCGTAGCTCGAGGTGAGCACCAGCGGATTGTTGGGATCGAATTTCACCGTGACGCTCACCGTCGTCACCGCCGAACCGTTCGAGCCGACGACGGTCGCCGCCTGCGGCGCACCGTTCTGCACGACCGAGACCTGGGCGTTCGTGTAGTCCAGCGTGATCGTCGCGGACACGTAGGTGTCGATCGGCACGGTGCCGCTGCCCCACAGCTCGGCGACTTTCCCGAGGCGCGCGAAGTCGACCGGCTCGACGGTCGCGAGCGCGGTGTAGCTGTTGCCGTTCTTGTCCTTGAGGACGACCGAATCGAGTTTCACGAGATAACTCGCGAACGCGCCCGGCTCCGCGGTCACGGTCACCCAGACGACGCCGTAGCCGCTGTTGTAATTGTGGCTGCTGCAGGCGACCAGACCGACGGCGGTCGCGAGGATCGCGGCGGTGCGGCGGCCGAAGAGCCGGGCCGCGGCCCGAAACGGATGGCGTAACGTTGGGTGCACGAGAAGTTCCAATGGTTCGGTCGTATGGGTGGGTCGATCCCGGGGTCGCGCTAGGATAAAGCCTTTCGCGCGCGCGGGGGAGTCGAGGATGCGCGCCGGGGACGGCCACCGGCGCGGGGAATCTGCTGGGTGATGCAGTGGATGTTACCACCGCCGAGCAACACCTCGCGACTGTCCACGCCGACGACCCGGCGCGTCGGGAACAGCCGCGCGAGCACGCGGCGCGCGGCCGCATCGCGCGGATCGCCGAACTGGGGCACGACGACGCGGCGGTTGCCGAGGTAGAAGTTCACGTACGAGGCCGCCAAGCGGTCGCCGCCGCGGCGCGGCCGGCTGCCGGGGCGCGCATCGAGCGTCGCCGCTTCCGCGTCGCGCAGGTGCAGCGGCCCCGGCTGGTGGAGCTTGTGGACCGCGAGCCGCCGGCCGCGCGCATCCCGCGCCGCGCGCAGGCGCCGCTCGGCATCCCGGCTGATCTCGTATTGCGGATCGCCACGATCGTCGGTCCAGGTGAGCACGACGTGGCCCGGGCGCGCGAAGCACGCGAGGTTGTCGACGTGCCCGCTGGTCTCGTCGAGGGCCACGCCGCGGCCGAGCCAGATCACGGTCCGCACGCCGAGATAGTCGCCGAGCAAGGCCTCGATCTGCGCTTTCGAGAGGTGCGGATTGCGGTTCGGGTTCAGCAGGCATTCCTCGGTCACGAGACAGCTGCCCTGCCCGTCCACGTGGATCGATCCGCCCTCGAGCACGAACGGCGCCCGATAACGGTCGAGCCCCTCGATCTGCAGGATCTTGCCGGCGACCTGGTCGTCGAGATCCCACGGAAAGTACGCGCCGCCGTCGAGGCCGCCCCACGCGTTGAACCGCCAGTCGACGCCGCGGCGCCGGCCGCGCGCGTCGCGGACGATCGTCGGCCCCGTATCGCGCACCCAGGCGTCGTTCGCCGAGATCTCGACGATGCGCACGCCGGGCGGCAACCGCTCGGTCGCATTCGCGTATTGCGCGGCCGACACGCCGACGCTGACCGGTTCGCTCGCGAGGATCGCCGCGGCGATCGCGGCGAACGCCGCCTGCGCGGGCTTCGCGCCATCACGCCACACGTCGGGACGTTCGGGCCAGAGCATCCAGCAGCCCGCGTGCGCGTCGAACTCCGCCGGCATTCGAAAGCCGTCGCGCGCCGGTGTCGACTTCAATGTGCGCAATGCGTGCCCCCGCGGCTGCGTGCTAGCATTGCGCACCCCGCGTGTCTCGAAGGGAGCGACTCGAATGCCAGAGGCCAAGCCGATCAATCTGAAGCCGCCTGCGGGCGGCGAGAAAATCGAAATCTCGAACGGCAAGCTCAAGGTGCCGGATCGGCCCATTATACCGTTCATCGAGGGCGACGGCACCGGCCGGGACATCTGGCGCGCGAGCGTTCGCGTGTTCGACGCCGCGGTCGCGAAGGCCTACGGGAGCGCCCGCAAGATCCACTGGATGGAGGTCTACGCGGGCGAGAAGGCGAACACGCTCTACCACTCGTGGCTGCCGGAGGAGACCGTCGCGGCCTGCCGCGAGTATCTGATCTCGATCAAGGGTCCGCTCACGACGCCGGTCGGCGGCGGGATCCGCTCGCTGAACGTCGCGCTGCGTCAACTGCTCGATCTGTACGTGTGCCTGCGGCCGGTCCGCTGGTTCAAGGGCGTGCCCTCGCCGGTGCGTCACCCCGAGAAGGTCGACATGGTGATCTTCCGCGAGAACACCGAGGACATCTACGCGGGCATCGAATTCGAAGCCGGGACCGCCGACTGCCGCAAGCTCCTCGCGCTGCTGCAGGACCAGTTCCCGAAGCACTACGACAAGATCCGCTTCCCGGAGACCTCGGGGATCGGCATCAAGCCGGTCTCGCGCGACGGCACGGAGCGCTTGTTCCGCGCCGCCATCGAGTACGCGATCGCGAACCGCCGCAAGAGCGTGACGATCGTGCACAAGGGCAACATCATGAAGTTCACCGAGGGCGCGTTCCGCAACTGGTCGTACCAGTTGGCCGAGCGGGAATTCGGCGACCGGGTGTTCACCTGGGAACAGTGGGAACGGATCAAGGCCGCGAGCGGCGAAAAGGCGGCGAATGCCGCGATGGACGCGGCGAAGCAGGCCGGCAAGATCGTGATCAAGGACGCGATCGCCGACATCACGCTGCAACAGGTGCTCACGCGGCCGGACGAGTTCGACGTGATCGCGACCTTGAACCTGAACGGCGACTATCTGTCCGATGCGCTCGCGGCGCAGGTCGGCGGGATCGGGATTGCGCCGGGCGGGAACATCAACTACTCGACCGGCCACGCGGTGTTCGAGGCGACGCACGGCACCGCGCCGAAGTACGCCGACCTCGACAAGGTGAATCCGGGATCGGTGATCCTCTCCGGCGAGATGATGCTGCGCTACATGGGCTGGGCCGAGGCGGCCGACGCGATCATCACCGCGATGGACCGCACGATCGAGCGCAAGACCGTGACCTACGACTTCGCGCGCCTGATGGCCGGCGCGACCGAAGTGAAGTGCAGCGAGTTCGCGGACCAGATGATCCGCAACCTCTAGCGACGCGGCGGCCGGCGGCGCGCTACGCGGCGAACGCCGCGTCGAGCGCGCCGCCGAGGTCCGCGATCAGATCCCGCACGTCCTCGGCGCCGATCGACAGACGCACCGTCCCCGGCTCGATCGCGGTGGCCGCGGCGAGCGGACCGGCGACGCGGAATCCGCCGAGCAAGCGCGGCGGCATCACCAGCGACTCGGTCGAGCCGACGCTCGCCGAGATCGAGAAATAGCGCAGCGCGTTCGCGAAGCGGTCGCCCTCGTCGATCCCGCCGTCGAGATCGAACGACACGACCGCGCCGAAATCCCGCATCTGCCGCCGCGCGAGCGCGTGCCCCGGATGATCCGCGAGGCCCGGGTAGTGGACGCGGCGCACCCGCGGGTGCGCCGCGAGGAAGCGCGCGACCTCGAGCGCGTTCGCGCACTGGCGCTCATGGCGCAGGAAATAGGTGCGCATGCCCCGCTGGATCAGGAACGCGGCGTGCGGATCGAGGGTCGGCCCGAGCATCGTGACGTCGCGGCGCATCGCCGCGATCAGCCGCTCCTCGGCGATGATCGCGCCGCCCATCACGTCGCCGTGCCCCGAGGCGTACTTCGTCAGGCTGTGCAGGTACACGTCGACCGGCTGCGCGCCGTGGTTGTGGAAGCCGGCGAAGGTGTTGTCGAGCACGCTGAGCGCACCGTGGCGCCGCGCCGACTCGGTGATTCGTGCGATGTCCGCGATCTTGGTGATCGGGTTCGTCGGGCTCTCGAACACCACCAGCCGCGTCGGCTGCGCGGCGAGCGCGCGCTCGATCCCGTCGAGGTCGTCGATCGACAGCAGCTGGTGCCGGACGCCGTAGCGGCCGAGCAAGTTCTGCACGAGGTAGCGGGTCGGCCCGTAGGACTCGGCGAACAGCACCACGTGGTCCCCCGCCTTGCACAGCGCGAGCAGACAGGCCGAGATCGCGGCGACGCCCGATCCGGTCAACAGACAGCCGCTGCGGCCCTGCAGCTCGGCGAGCAGCCGCTCGAGCTGCTGCAGCGTCGGATTCGACGAACGGCTGTAGAAGAATCCCTCGCGCTCGCCGCGCAGGTAGCGCTCCGTCTCGACGGAGTCGTCGAAGGAGAACTTCACCGACTGATAGATCGGACCGACCAGCGGCCGGTTGTCCGGCGCGAGTTCGACTTCCGGCGGGTGATTCACGCGGGTGCTGGGCTCCATGCGGTCACGATAAACGAGCGCGGGGCGGCGGGAAAGCGCCGCGCGCCGGGAGTCGATAGAATCGGACCGTGAACGCCGTGACCCCGATCGACACGCCCGCGCCGCCCGAGCCCACGGAGGCGGAGCCGCGGCTGCGCGAGATCCCGTACAACTACACCTCCCTCGCCGATCGCGAGATCGTGATCCGTCTGCTCGGCGAAGAGGGCTGGCACACGCTCGAGGAGTTGCGGGCCGAGCGGCGCACCGGCCGCTCGGCCCGCATGCTCTACGAGGTGCTCGGCGACATCTGGGTGGTGGACCGCAACCCCTTCCTGCAGGACGACCTGCTCGGGACGCCGCGGCGGCGGCGGCTGCTGATCGAAGCACTGCACCATCGGTTGCGCGAGGTCGAAAAGCGCCGCAACCCCGCCGACGGCGCGCGCGACGCGAAGGTCGCCCGCTTGCTCGCGCTCGCCCGTGCCGCGGTCGAGCGCTTCGAGCGCCACTTCGATGCGCTCGCGTCGATGCGCCGCCGGGCGCGGCGGCTGCTGTGCCGCCACACCCGCGCCGACAACGTGCGGTTCGACGCGTACGCGCGCATCTCGCACGTGACCGACGCGACCGACTGGCGGGTCGAGCTGCCGTTCCTCGTGCTCGCGCCGGACGCCGAGGCCGAGATCCCGCAGTTGGTCCGCGACTGCGCGACGCTCGGGCTCACGGTGATCCCGCGCGGCGGCGGGACCGGCTACACCGGCGGCGCGGTGCCGCTGACGCCGTGGTCCGCGGTGCTGAACACCGAGAAGCTCGACGCGATCGGCGAGGTCGAGATGCGCGTGCTCCCCGGCCGCGAGACGCCGACGCCGTGCGTGCTGACCGAGGCGGGCGTCGTCACCCGGCGCATCGCCGAGGTCGCCGAGCGCGCCGGCTACGTGTTCGCGGTGGACCCGACCTCGGCCGACGCGTCCTGCGTCGGCGGCAACGTCGCGATGAACGCGGGCGGCAAGAAGGCCGTGCTGTGGGGCACCGCGGTCGACAACCTCGCCTGGTGGCGCATGGTCGACCCGAACGGCGACTGGCTCGAGGTCACCCGCGTCGGGCACAACCTCGGCAAGATCCACGACGTGGCGCACGCGGTGTTCGACCTCGTGTGGAAGGACGGACGCGAGCGCCCGGAGCACGCCCGCGAACTGCACCGGACGCGGCTCGAACTCGACGGCGCGAGCTTCCGCAAGGTGGGGCTCGGCAAGGACGTGACCGACAAGTTCCTCGGCGGCCTGCCGGGCGTGCAGAAGGAGGGCTGCGACGGCCTGATCACGGCGGCACGGTGGGTGCTGCACCGCCTGCCCGCGCACGTGCGCACCGTGTGCCTCGAATTCTTCGGCCCGGTCCGCGACGCGATCCCGACGATCGTCGAGATCAAGGACTTCCTCGCCGCCGGCGGCCGCGGCGGCGGCGCGATCCTCGCGGGCCTCGAGCACCTCGACGAGCGCTACCTGCGCGCGGTCGGCTACGCGACGAAGTCGAAGCGCGGCGCGCTGCCGAAGATGCTGCTGCTCGGCGACATCGTCGGCGACGACGACGCCCGGGTCGCGGCCGCCGCGTCCGAGGTCGTGCGGCTCGCGAACGCGCACGGCGGCGAGGGCTTCGTCGCCGCGAGCGCCGAGGCGCGGCGCACGTTCTGGCTCGACCGCGCCCGCACCGCGGCGATCGCGAAGCACACGAACGCGTTCAAGATCAACGAGGACGTCGTGATCCCGCTCGAACGGCTCGGCGCGTACACCGACGCGATCGATCGGATCAACATCGAGCTGTCGATCGCGAACAAGCTCGCGCTGCTCGACGCGCTCGACGGCTACCTCGCGGACGCACCGCGGATCGGCAAGTCCGGCGACCCGGAAGCCGACCGCGCGGCGCCGCTCGCGAGTCTCGCCGAACGGGTCGTGCTCGCCCGCGCCCTGCTCGAGCGGGTGCGCCGGCGCTGGCGCGCGCTGCTCGAGAACCTCGACGCGCCGCTCGGCGCCGTGGATCCCGCGGCGGCCGGCGCGGCGGGCGATCGCGGCGGCGACGCCCGGGTGTTCGAGCGGCTGCAGGACCGTTCGGTGCGCGTGAGCTGGAAGCGCGAGGTCCGCAGCGAGCTCGAGCGCATCTTCACCGGCGCGCAGTTCGCGCCGGTGATCGCCGATTGCGACGCGCTGCACCGCCAGGTGCTGCACGGACGGGTGTTCGTCGCGCTGCACATGCACGCCGGCGACGGCAACGTGCACACGAACATCCCGGTGAACTCCGACGACTACGCGATGCTGCAGACCGCCAGCACGGTCGTCGCGCGCATCATGCGGATCGCGCGCGAGCTCGGCGGGGTGATCTCGGGGGAGCATGGGATCGGGATCACCAAGCTCGAGTTCCTGCGAGACGCCGAGATCGCCGAGTTTCGCACGTACAAGCAACGCGTCGATCCGCACGGCCGGTTCAACGACGGCAAGCTCATGCCCGGCGCGGACCTGCGCCGGGCCTACACGCCGAGCTTCAACCTGCTCGGCCACGAGTCGCTGATCATGCGCCAGTCCGACATCGGATCGATCTCGGACGCGATCAAGGACTGCCTGCGCTGCGGCAAGTGCAAGCCGGTCTGCTCGACCCACGTGCCGCGCGCGAACCTGCTGTACTCGCCGCGCGACAAGATCCTCGCGACCTCGGTGCTGATCGAGGCGTTCCTGTACGAGGAGCAGACGCGGCGCGGCGTGTCGAGCCATCACTGGGACGAGCTCGGCGACGTCGCCGACCACTGCACCGTGTGCCACCAGTGCGCGGCGCCCTGCCCCGTCGACATCGACTTCGGCGACGTGTCGATGGCGATGCGCGATCTGCTGCGGCGGATGGGCCAGCGACGCTTCAATCTCGGCACCGCGGCGGCGATGGCGCTGCTGAACGCGACCCGGCCGCGCGCGGTGCAGGCGACCCGCGCCCTGATGGTCGCGTTCGGCTATCGCGCGCAGCGCGCCGCGAGCCGCGCGCTCGGCCGCTGGGGGCGGGCGCAGACGCGCGCGCCGCCGGCGACGACCGGCCGGCCCCGGCTCGTCGAGCAGGTCGTGCACTTCGTGAACAAGCCGCTGCCGGCGGGCGTCCCGTCGCGCACCGCGCGCGCGCTGCTCGACGTCGAGGACCGCCGTTACGTGCCGATCATCCGCGACCCGGTGCGCACCAGCAGCGACACCGAGGCGGTGTTCTACTTCCCGGGCTGCGGCTCCGAGCGCCTGTTCTCGCAGGTCGGGCTCGCCACCCAGGCGATGCTCTGGCACGTCGGCGTGCAGACCGTGCTGCCGCCGGGGTACCTGTGCTGCGGCTACCCGCAGCGCGGCGCCGGCGAGTTCGCGAAGGCCGAGCAGATCGTGACCGACAACCGCGTGCTGTTCCATCGGGTCGCGAACACGCTGAACTACCTCGACATCCGCACCGTGATCGTCAGTTGCGGCACCTGCTTCGATCAGCTGCAGGGCTACGAATTCGGGCAGATCTTCCCCGGCAGCCGCATCCTCGACGTGCACGAGTACCTGATGGAGAAGGGGGTGCGCGTCGAGGGCGTGACCGGCACGCGCTACCTGTACCACGATCCCTGCCACTCGCCGATCAAGCGGCATGCGCCGCTCGCGGTGGTCGACGCGCTGATGAACGCCGAGCGCAACGGGCCGGCCGAGCTGAGCGCCCGCTGCTGCGGCGAGTCCGGCACGCTCGCGCTGACGCGCCCGGACGTGTCGACCCAGGTCCGCTACCGCAAGGAAGGCGAGTTGCGCCGCGCCGAGGCGCGGATCCGCGACGACGGACACTCCGGCGAGGTGAAGATCCTCACCTCCTGTCCCTCGTGTCTGCAGGGGCTCGCCCGCTATCGCGGCGACGTCGCGCTCGACGCCGACTACCTCGTCGTCGAGCTCGCGAAGCACGTGCTCGGGCCGGACTGGCTGGTCGACTACGTGCGCCGCGCGAACGCCGGCGGGATCGAGCGCGTGCTCGTCTGAGACTCAGGCGGCGACGGCCGCCGCGCGCCGGCGCGCGCGCGCCGCGAGCCAGCTCGCGGCGACGACGAGGACCGTGACCGCGGTGATCGTCAAGGTCGCGAGCGCGTTGATCTCGGGGTTCACGCCGAGACGCACCATCGAGAACACGACCATCGGCAGCGTGTTGCTGCCGGGGCCGGCGGTGAAGCTCGAGATCACCAGATCGTCCCAGGACAGCGTGAACGCGAGCAGCCAGCCGGCCATGATCGCCGGGAAGACGATCGGCAGCGTGATCACGAAGAACACCTTCAGCGGGCGCGCGCCGAGGTCCATCGCGGCCTCCTCGACCGATCGGTCGAAGGTCGCGAGCCGCGACTGCACGACGACGGTCACGTAGGCCATCGAGAACGTCATGTGGCCGATGATCATCGTGCCGATCCCGCGCCCCGCGGGCCAGCCGACCGTCTGCTCGAGCGCGACGAACAGCAGCAGCAGCGACAGTCCGGTGATCACCTCGGGCATCACCAGCGGCGCGGTCGTCATCGCGGTGAACGCGAACCGCCCCCGAAATCGCGGAAAGCGCGCGAGTCCGTAGCCGGCGAGCGTGCCGAGGATCACCGACCCGGTCGCGTTCGCGATCGCCACCTTCAGCGATATCCACGCTGCGCCGAGGATTTCCTGGTCGTGCAGCAGCGCGCCGAACCACTTCAGCGTCGGCGAGTGCGCGTGATCCCAGACGGTCACGAGCTGCGAGGCGTTGAACGAGTACACGACCATCGACGCGATCGGCACGTACAGGAACGCGTAGCCGAACGCGAGGCAGCTGATCACGAACGCCGAGCGGCGGCTCACGCGTCGCTCCCGCGCGACTGGATGCTGAGGTACGCCATCATGCACGGCACCAGCACCAGCAACATCACGATCGCGATCGCGCTCGCGACCGGCCAATCCCGGTTGCCGAAGAACTCGTCCCAGAGGATCCGTCCCATCATCAAGGAGTTCGGGCCGCCGAGCAGCGTCGGGATCACGAACTCCCCCGTCGCCGGGATGAACACCAGCATCGACGCGGCGAGGATCCCGTTGCGCGACAAGGGCAGCGTCACCTTGTAGAACGCCTGCCACGGGCGGCAGCCGAGATCCTGCGCCGCCTCGACGAGCTGCCAGTCGAGCTTCTCGAGGTTCGCGTACAGCGGCAGGATCACGTACGGCAGGTACGAGTAGACGATGCCGACGTACATCGCGAACGGCGTGAACAGCAGCGTGAGCGGCTGGTGGATCACCCCGAGCGAGAGCAACGTCGAGTTGATCAAGCCGTTCGCCTTGAACAAGCCGACCCAGGCGTAGATCCGCAGCAACTGCGAGGTCCAGAACGGCAGCACGACGAGTAGCAGCAGCACCCCCCGCGCGCGGGCGCCGGCGCGGGCGATCCCGTAGGCCATCGGGTAGCCGATCGCGAGGCTGAACACCGTCGACAGGAACGCGACCTTCAGCGAATTCAGGAACGCGTCCCCGTACAGCCGGTGCGAGAACATCGCGAGGTAGTTGCGCAGGTCGAGCCGGATCTCGAGCACCGACCGCGAGGTCCACTCGATCAAGGGCTTGTACGGCGGGATCGCAAGCGCCGTGTGCGACAAGGAGATCTTCAGCACGATCAGGAACGGCGCGACGAAGAACGCGATCAGCCACAGGTACGGCAGCGCGAGCACGAGGCTTCGGCTCGAGACCCCGGCCCGCTCCAGACGGCGCAGCAGCCCTTGCATCGCTCAGCGCGTCACGACGACCGGGCTCGCCGCGTCCCAGCACAGGTACACTTCGCTGTCCCGCTCGACCGGCTCGGCGTGCCGCGCGAGGTTCGGGCGCGTGATCCGCACGAGCTTGCCGGTGGGCAGCCGCACGACGTAGATCGACAGGTCGCCGAGATAGGCGACGTCCTGCACGACCCCGCGCGCGACGTTGTCGGTCTGCGCCGGCGCGCCCAGGCTCATCGCGATCTTCTCCGGGCGCAGCGCCGCCCACAGCGTCGCGTCCGGCGCCGAGCTGATCCCGTGGCCGACGAGGATCGTCCCGCCGATCTCCTCGGACGCGATCCGCACGTGCTCCGGCTCGTCCTCGACGAGGCGCCCCTCGAACAGGTTCACCGAGCCGATGAAGTCCGCGACGAACTTGCTGTTCGGGTACTCGTAGATCTCGGCCGGCGTGCCCGCCTGCGCGATCGTCCCGCGTTCCATCACCCCGATCCGGCTCGCGAGCGTCATCGCCTCCTCCTGGTCGTGGGTCACGACGAGGAAGGTCACGCCGAGCTTGTCTTGCAGGCCGATCAGCTCGAACTGCGTGTGCTCCCGCAGCTTCTTGTCGAGCGCGCCGAGCGGCTCGTCGAGCAGCAGCAGCTTCGGGCGCTTCACCAGCGCACGCGCGAGCGCGACGCGCTGGCGCTGGCCGCCGGAGAGCTGCCCCACCTTGCGCTTCGCGTACTCCCCGAGCTGCACCATCTCGAGCATCGCCGCGACGCGCTCACGGATCTGCGCCTTCGGCACGCGGTCCTGCTTCAGACCGAACGCGACGTTCTGCTCGACGTTCATGTGCGGGAACAGCGCGTAGGACTGGAACATCATGTTCACCGGACGTTCGTACGGCGGCACGTCGGTCACGTCCTCGCCGTCGATCAGGATCCGGCCCGCGGTCGGCGCCTCGAAGCCGCCGAGCATCCGCAACAGCGTGGTCTTGCCGCAGCCCGACGCGCCGAGCAGGCAGAAGATCTCGCGCTCGTAGATCTTGAGGCTCACGTCGTCGACGGCGGTGAACTCGCCGTACTTCTTGGTCACCCGGCGCAGCTCGACGTAAGGCCGCGCGTCCGGATCGTTCCAGGGCTCGCCGGCCGACCGGTGCCCCATGGTTGCCGCCATCGCTCAGCGGCCCGTCTTGAACCGTTCCCACATGCGCGTGAGCGCGCGCGTGTGCGCCGAGGTGTCGGCGAGCTGCACCGCGAGATCGCGGATCTGCTCTGCGGTCGGGTAGATCGCCGGGTTCGACTTCACGTCCGCGTGCACGTAGGGCTGCGCGGCCGCGTTCGCGTTCGCGTAGCGCTTGTAGTTCGACACCTCCGCGATCACCTTCGGCTCGAGCATGTAGTTGATGAACGCGTAGGCGCTCGCCGGGTGGGGCGCGTCCTTCGGGATCGCGAGCATGTCGAACCACAGCACCGAGCCCTCCTTCGGCACGACGTATCTGACGTCGATGCCGTTGCCCGCCTCGCGCGCGCGGTCGCGCGCCTGCATCACGTCGCCGTTGTAGCCGAGCGCGACGCACAGATCGCCGTTCGCGAGCGCCTGGATGTACTCGGAGGAGTTGATGTTGCGGATGTAGGGCCGGACCTTCATCAGCACCGCTTCCGCCGCGGCGAGGTCCGCCGGGCTCTGCGAGTTCGGGTTGCGGCCGAGGTAGCTCAGCACCGCCCGTACGACGTCCGCGGGCGTGTCGAGCACGCTGATCCCGCACTTCGAGAGCTTCGCGGCGACGGTCGGATCGAAGATCATCCGCCAGCTGTCGACCGGCGCGTCGGGCATCAGCGCC
>JAJYFF010000059.1 GCA_021785405.1 Pseudomonadota bacterium
TTCCACTGCGGGCCGCTTACGAAGCGCTGATCTACGCCATGACGCTCGCGATCCTCGGGGTCCTGTCGATCGCCTGGTCGACCTGCGCCTGGGGCTTGCGGCCGCTGCTCCCCGAGCGAATCGGAACCGCGATCGGCCGGCGGGCGATCATGATGGGTTTTCGTTTCTACGCGTGGCTGTTGTCGGTCGCCGGCGCCTACCGCTTCGACCTCGGGGATCTCGGCACCTTGCGCGACGCGCCGCCGATGATCCTCGCGCCGAACCATCCGACGCTGCTCGACGCGCCGGTGATCCTCGGCCGCCTGCCGAATCTCGCGTGCGTGATGAAGGCGAGCGTCGGGCGCAATCCGCTGTTCGGCGGCGGCGCTCGCCTCGCCCGCTACGTGAGCAACGACTCGCCGCGGCAGATGATCCGCGAATCGGTCGAGACGCTGCGTCGCGGTGGCCACTTGCTGCTGTTCCCCGAGGGCACGCGCACCGTACGGGGGCCGATCAACGCCTTGGGCGGTGGGATCGGTGCGATCGCGAAGCGCGCCGGCGTGCCGATCCAGACCTTGCTGATCGAGACCGATTCCCCGTTCCTCGGCAAGCGCTGGCGGCTATCCCGGCCGCCGTACCTGCCGATCCATTACCGGGCCCGGCTCGGTCGGCGGTTCGCGCCGCCCGCCGACGCGGGCCAGCTGGTTGCCGACCTCGAGACGTATTTCCGCGGCGCGCTCGGCGCAACGGCCCCGCCGACGCCGGCGGAACGGCGCTGAACGATGCCGCCGCGGTCCGCGACCCATCTCGTGCTGATCCCGAGCTACGACCCCGGCATCCGGGTCTACGAGACCGTCCGGGCGGCGCGCGCGGCGTGGAACCCGGTCTGGGTCGTCGTCGACGGCAGCACGGACGGGAGCGCGGAGCGGCTCACGGCGATCGCGGCCGAGGATCCCGGGCTACGGGTGTTCGTGCTGCCGCGAAACGCCGGCAAGGGCGCGGCGATCCTGCACGGGCTGCGCGCCGCGCGTGCGCAAGGCTTCACGCACGTGCTCACGATGGACTCCGACGGCCAGCATCCGGCGGACCGCATTCCCGCGTTCATGGCCGCTTCCGCCGCGAAACCGGGCGCGATGGTCCTCGGGCGGCCCCTATTCGATGCGAGCGCGCCGGCGCTGCGGGTTCGCGGCCGGCGGATCAGCAACGCGATCACGAACCTCGAGACCTTGTGGAGCGGCATCGACGACTCGCTGTTCGGCTTTCGCGTGTACCCGATTGCGCCGCTGCTCGAGATCATGCTCGCGCGCCGCTCGATGCGCCGGTTCGACTTCGACGCCGAAGCGGTCGTGCGCCTGCGTTGGCGCGGTGTCGAGGCGATCGGCCTGGACGCCGCGGTGCGCTACTTTCGCCCGACGGACGGCGGCGTATCGCACTTTCACTATTGGCGCGACAACGCGTGCCTGACCGCGATGCACCTGCGCTTGCTCGGCGGTTTCCTGCTGCGCCTGCCGTGGCTCGCTGCACGCCGGATGCGACGGCCTCGCGAACCATTATAATGACGGCCGTTTCCGGCATCTCGAGGCAACCGATCCCTCCATGGCTGACCATGCGCCGCAAGTGCGCGAATCGACACCGTGCGCCGACACCGCCTTGCAGCGCGAGATCGCCGCGTTGTTCGTCGAAGCGCTGAACCTGGACGTGACCGCCGACCAGATCGACCCCGATGCGCCGCTGTACGGTGAGGGTCTCGGTCTCGATTCGATCGACGTCCTCGAGGTCGCGCTGGTGCTGTCGAAGCGGTACGGCGTCCAGCTGCGCGCGAACGATGCCGAGAATCAGCGCATATTCCGCTCGCTGCGCAGCCTCGCGGACTTCGTCGCGGCGCGGCGGACGAAATGAGCGGCGCCGCCGGCGGCCCCCGGGCCGCGACCGCTCGCCCGGGTTCGTCGAAGGTCGATCGCCCGCGCGAGTGACGCCGGCGATGGCACCCGTCGCGCTGTTCACGCACGCATCGCCGACTTCGATCCTCGCGTGGCGCGCCGGTCGTCCGGTGACCGCGCTCGAGTTCCTGCAGGACGTCCACGGGCTCGCGCGGCGTCCGTCCCCGGCGACGCACTGGTTGAACGTCTGCGAGGACCGCTACCGCTTCGCGGTCGCGCTCGCGGCCGGCATCGTCGCCGGCAAGACCGCGTTGCTGCCGTCGACGCGCACCCCGCAGACGATCCGCGATCTGCTCGAGCTGGCGCCGGACACCGTGTGCGTGACCGACGACCCGGACTGCCCGATCGATCTGCCGAAGATCGTCCTGCGGGACGAGGACCGCGACCTCGCGGCCGACTGGCGCGTGCCGCAGATCGATGCGGCGCGGATGTTCGCGATCGTGTTCACCTCGGGTTCCACCGGCGCGCCGATGCCGCACTCGAAGACCTGGGGGCGGGTGACGGCTTGCGTTCGCGCGGGCGCCCGCCGATTGCGGATCGCGGACGGACGCAGCCATGCGCTCGTCGGCACCGTTCCGCCGCAGCACATGTACGGGTTCGAATCCACCGTTCTCGCCGCCCTGCAGAGCGGCAACGCGCTCGTCGCCGAACGCCCGTTCTATCCGGCGGACGTCGTCGCCGTGCTCGAGGCCTGCCCCCGGCCGCGCACGCTGATCTCGACCCCGGTCCATCTGCGCGCGCTGCTCGCGGCCGACGTCGACGCGCCCGCGCTCGATCGGGTCGTCTGCGCGACGGCACCGCTCGATCGCGCGCTCGCGCGACGGATCGAGGAACGCTTCCGCTGCGAGCTGCACGAGATCTACGGCTCGACGGAAACCGGACAGATCGCGTTCCGGCGCACGGCCGCGACCGAGCATTTCGCGCTGCTGCCCGGCGTGACCCTGAGCTTCGAGGCCGACCGGGCATTCGCCGACGGCGGCCATCTGGAGCAGCGGACGCCGCTGGTGGACGTGATCGAACCGCTGCCGAACGGCGAGTTCCGATTGCACGGCCGGACCCAGGACCTCGTCGAGATCGCCGGCAAGCGCAGTTCGTTCGCTTATCTGAATCATCAACTGAACTCGATCCCCGGCGTGATCGACGGGACCTTCTTCGAACCCGCGCAGGGTGCCCACGCCGAGACCGGCATCGCGCGGCTCGCTGCCGCGGTCGTCGCGCCGGCGCTCGATGCGCCGACCTTGCTCGAGCGATTGCGCGATCGGATCGACCCGGCTTTCCTGCCCCGACCCCTGCTGTTCGTCGATCGACTACCCCGCAACGCGACCGGCAAGCTGACGCGCGAGGCGCTGGCGACGCTCGGGGCGAGGGTGCGATGAGCGGCGCCGACTCCCGGGCACGGCACCGGCCGCCGGTCGATCTCGAGATCGCGGCGGACCATCCGGCCTACGCCGGCCACTTTCCCGGCGATCCGCTGTTGCCGGGCGTGGTGCTGCTGGACGCCGCGCTGCGCCGTCTCGCGGCCGATGGCCGGATCGACGCCGGGGACTGCGAGGTCCTCTGGTTCAAGTTCACGGCGCCGGTGCGTCCGCACGACCGCGTCGCGCTGGAAGTCGAGGACGACGCCGCGGGCACGCTGCGCGTGCGCATCCGCTGCGGAGACCGGACCGTCGCCACCGGCGCGGTGCGCACCCTGCCGCGCGCCGACGCGCGTTGAGCGGCCCGATGCGCACCCAGGCTCCCGAACACCCGCGGCGCGAGGACTGGCTCGGCGTCCCCGAGCGCGGCAGCCTCGCGCTCCTGCGGCTGATGGCCGCGCTGAGCGCCGGGCTCGGGAGGCGCGCGAGCCGCGCGATCCTGCACCCGATCACGGCCTACTATTTCGCGTTCACGCCGCGCGCGCGACGCGCGTCGCGCGGGTATTTGCGACGTGCGCTCGGCCGCGAGCCGCGGCTGCGCGAGCGCTACCGGCATTTCCACCACTTCGCGACGACGATCCACGACCGCGTATTCCTCGCGAGCGATCGGCAGGGGTCGCTCGCGCTATCGATCGACGGCGAGGCGCTGATGCGCGCCCAGCAAGCGAGCGGCCGCGGCGCGATCCTGCTCGGTGCGCACTTCGGCAGCTTCGCGATCGTCGGCGCGGTCGGCCGGCGGATCGACGGCGTGCGCATCGCGATGGCGATGTACGAAGACAACGCCCGCAAGCTACGTCGCCTCTTCGCGGCGCTCGACGCACGCTCGGCGCCGGCGATCGTGCCGCTCGGACACGTCGACTCGATGCTGCGGATCGCCGAGCGGCTCGATCGCGGCGAATTCGTCGGGATCCTCGGGGATCGCGGCCTCGGCGGCGACGCGCGCCACCCGGTCCGATTGCTCGGCGAGCCCGCGTTGCTGCCGACCGGACCGATGCGGATCGCCGCGATGCTCGGCTGTCCGGTGATCTTCATGGCAGGCCTGTATCGCGGCGGGAATCGTTATCACGTCGTGTTCGAGCCCGTCGCCGACTTCGCCGGCATCCGCGGCGCGGACCGCGGACCCGCGATCGCCGCAGCGATCGAACGCTACGCGGCGCTGCTCGACGCGCACTGCCGGCGCGATCCGTACAACTGGTTCAACTTCTACGAGTTCTGGACTCGCGCCGATGCGGAGGCGCCGTGAGCCGGTCGCGTGGGTGCGCCATCGCGGCGATCGCGCTGCTCGCGACCGCCGCCGCCGCGATCGGTGCGCCGCAGACCGGTGCGGTACCCGGCGACCCGTCGACCGGCGGCATCGCCGCCGTGATGCGCTTGCTCGGCGCGCAGCCGCATCGACGCGCCGCGTTTCGCGAGCGGCAGCACCTCGCGGTCCTCGATCGGCCATTGCTGTCGAGCGGCGAGTTGATCTATGACGCACCCGGGCGGCTCGAGGAACGCCTGATCACTCCCCACCCCGAGACCCTGATCGCCGCCGGCGATCGGCTCTTGGTCGAGCGCGACGGCCGGCGCCGGGTGCTCGATTTGTCGAATGCGAAGGGAGTCGCCGCGCTGATCGGCAGCCTGCGCGCGACGCTCGCCGGCGACGAGCCGGCGCTGCGACGCGACTTCCGGGTCGAATTCCGCGGCGACGTGTCGCGGTGGACGCTGCGCCTGACGCCGCGATCCGCGGCGCTCGCGCGGCGCGTCACCGCGATCCGGATCGACGGCGTGCGCGGCGAACTGCGCCGCGTCGTGATCCGCGCGACGAACGGCGATTCCTCGGTGATGCGCCTCGCGGAACCCGCTCGATGAGCCTGCGCGATCGGGCGGTGATCGCGGTGTGGCTCGCGGTGCTCGCCGCCGCGGCGACGCTCGCGCTGCGCGCGCGCTATGTGGCCGACCTGACCGCGCTGCTGCCGGCGCGGCCGGCGCCCGGGCAGCGCCTGCTCGGCGAATTGTTGCGCGACGGGCCCGCCGCGAAGACCATCCTGGCGGCGATCGAGGGCGGCAGCGCCGCCGATCGGGCTCGCGCCGCGCGCGCACTGGCGGCGCGCTCGCTCGCGTCCCGGGAATTCGCGACGGTCGACGACGGCGACCGCGTCGCGCTCGACCGCGCTCGGCGGTTCGTGTTCGAGCACCGCTACGCGCTGAGCGGCGCCGCCGCGGCGAACCTCGCGACGACGCAGGCCTTGCACCGCGCGATCCGGCGCGCGATCGGCGATCTCGCGACACCGGCGGGTCCCTGGCTCGTGCGGCTCCTGCCGCACGACCCGACCGGCGAGACCGCCCGGATCGCGGCGCGCGGGAACCCGGGCGGCGGCCCCGCGCGGTGCGACGGCGTATGGTGTTCGCGATCCGGCCGGCGTGCGCTCCTCGTGCTGCGCACGCGGGCGACGGGCTCCGATACCGACGGACAAGCGCAGGCGATCGCAGCGGTCCGCGCCGCGTTTCGCGCGATCGCCGGCCCGAGCGGCCGCCTGCGGCTGCGCTTGAGCGGACCGCCGGTGTTCGCGGTCGCCGCGCGCGCGCGAATCGAGCGCAGCGCCGAGCGCCTGTCGATCATCGCCGGTGCTTGCGTCGTCGCGCTGCTGTTCATCGTGTATCGGTCGCCCGCCGCGGTGCTGCTCGGCCTGCTGCCGGTGGCGACGGCGGCGACGGTCGGCGTCGCGGCCGTCGCGTGCGTGTTCGGCGAGATCCAGGGCATGACGCTCGGCTTCGGCGTCACGCTGATCGGCGAGGCCGTCGACTACGCGATCTATTTCTTCCTGCAGTCGGGCGGTTCGACCGACGCGTGGCGGCGGCGTTACTGGCCGACGGTCCGGCTCGGCGCGCTGACCTCGATCTGCGGCTTCGCCGCGCTGCTGCCGACCGGGTTCCCGGGACTCGAGCAGCTCGGCGTGTATTGCCTCTGTGGCCTCGCGGCCGCGGCGCTGACCACGCGCTACGTGCTGCCGCGCCTCGCGCCCCGGACGCTCGTTCCCCGGTCGGTCGCGCCGCTCGGCGCGGCCCTGCGCCGCGCGATCCCCGGACGGCGGATCGGCGTCGCGACCGTCGGCGCGCTCGCCGTCGTCTCGCTCGCCGTGCTGCTGTCGGCGCACGGCGGCGAATGGAACCACGATCTGGCGGCGCTCAGTCCCGTGCCGGCCGCCGAGCGACGCTACGATACCGCGCTGCGCGCCGACCTCGGCGCGGCCGACGTCCGCGACGTCGTCGTCGCGCGCGGCGCCGATCGCGACGCGGCGCTGCAGGCGGCCGAAGGGGCCGCGCGGTCGCTCGAACCACTCGAGGCGGAGCGCGTGATCGGCGGCTTCGAGGATCCGGCCGCGATCGTGCCGAGCCGCACGACCCAGCGCCTGCGCCGGCTGGCGCTACCCGACGCGCAGACGCTGAGCGCGCGCCTGCGCCGCGCGCTCGCCGGCTTGCCGCTGCGGGTGGCAACGCTCGCGCCGTTCGTCGCCGACGTCGAGGCCGCGCGCGTGGCGCCGCCGCTGACCCGTCGGGACCTCGACGGCACACCGCTCGCGGCCGCGTTCGACGCGCTGATGCTCCGCCGTCACGACGGCTGGATCGCGCTGTTGCCGCTGCGCGCACCGTCGGTCGACGGCGCCCCGCGGTCGATCGACCTCCATCGAGTCGACGCGGCCCTCGCGGGGCGCGCGCAAGCGATCGACCTCGAGGCCGATGCCAATCGCTTGTACGCGGTCTACCTGCGCAACGCGCGGCGCGCGGCGACCGTCGGCGTCTTGGGGATCGCGGTGCTGCTCGCCGCCGCGCTGCGTTCGGCCCGCGGTACGCTGCGCGTGCTCGCACCGCTCGCGGTCGCGGTCGGAACGGTCGCGGCGGCGCTCACGCTCGCCGGGATCCGGCTGACGATCCTGCACCTGGTCGGCATGCTGCTGATCGTCGCGATCGGATCGAACTACGCGCTGTTCTTCGTGCGGCACTCCGCGGACGATGACGGATCGATGACGGGCTCGCTCGCGATCGCGAACGCGGCGACCGTGATCGGCTTCGGACTGCTCGCGACGGCGCCGGTGCCCGTGCTGCGCGATCTCGGGCTCACGGTCGCTCCGGGAGCGCTGCTCGCATTCCTGTGTGCGGCGATGCTCGCACCGACCCCGCGCGTCGCCCCGGCCAGGGGCGATCGATGAGGTCCCTGCGGCTCCTGCCGGGGGTCAACGACCCGCCGGAGCGATTCCTCGAGGCGGGTTTCGACGCCGCCGCGCGCGAGCGCGGCGCGCCGGTGCGGCTCGAGCTGCTGCGTTACGAGTTCGCGGACCTCGTCGACCCGGGCGCGATGGCGCGCCTCGAGGAGCGTGTGATCGCATCGGCCGGCGCGGAACGGGCGTGGCTCGTCGGCGTCTCCTTCGGTGGATACCTCGCGTTGCAGTGCGCGTGCCGCCAGCCCGATGCGATCGCCGGGGTCTGCCTGATCGCACCTTACCTCGGGGGGCGGGCGCTGATCGCCGAGATCGCGCGCGCGCCCGGACTCGCCGCGTGGAACCCGGGTCCGCTCGACGCGGACGACGACGACCGGCGGCTCTGGCGATTCCTGCAGGCGCGCGCCGGCGATCTGCCGCTCGTTCTCGGCGCCGGCGCCGCCGACCGCTTCGCGCGCGCGCATGCGTTGCTCGCGCCGCGCCTGCCGCGCGAGCACGTCCACTTCGTCGACGGCGCTCACGACTGGCCGACCTGGCGGCGCGTCTGGGACGCGTTCCTCGACGCCGGGATCTGGCGGTGAACGGCGTTCGCCCGGCGCGACGCCGCTGGACCCCGTCGCCGGCGATCCGGGCGTCGATGGGCTTGCACCTCGCCGCGGGCGCGGCGCTGATCGCGCGGCCGGCGGCCTGGCCGCTCGCGTGCGGCGTCGTCGCGGCCAATCACGCGCTGCTCGCGGGGGCGGGGCTCTGGCCGCGGAGCCGCCTGCTCGGACCGAACTGGACGCGCCTGCCCGCGTCCGCGGCCGCGCTCGGGCAAGTCGCGATCACGATCGACGACGGTCCCGACCCCGAGGTGACGCCGACGATGCTCGAGGTGCTCGCGCGCTTCGGCGTCGTGGCGACGTTCTTCTGCATCGGCGAACGGGTCGACCGTCATCCGGAACTCGTCCGACGGATCGTGCGCGCCGGCCATGCGATCGAAAATCACAGCGACACCCACCGCCACGCGTTCTCCCTGCTCGGCCCGACCGCCTTGGACCGCGAGGTGGCGCGTGCGCAGTCGCGGATCGCGGCGATCAGCGGCATCGCCCCGGCGTTCTTCCGGGCACCGGCGGGATTGCGCAATCCGCTGCTCGAGCCCGTGCTCGCCCGGCACGGTCTGCGACTCGCCAGTTGGTCGCGCCGGGGCTACGACACCGTGAGCCGGGATCCCGACCGGGTATTCGACCGAGTGACGCGCGCGCTCCGCGGCGGCGAGATCCTGCTGCTGCACGACGGACACGCGGCGCGCGCGGCCGACGGCGCGCCGATCGGCGCGGTGGTGCTGCCGCGCTTGCTCGATGCCCTGCGACGGCGCGCGCTGGTGCCGGTCACCCTGCGCGCGGCGCTCGAGCAGGAGCGGCATCGAGCCCTCGCCGATCCGCGATAGAATCCGGCGATGGACCGCCGCCACTGTCCCCCGCTCGTGCTCGCATCGTTCACCGCGACCAGCGACATCGGCATCGGCAACGCCGCGACGCTCGCATCGCTGCGATCGAAGCACTGCGGATTGCGACCCTGCGACTTCGACGACGTCGAGGTGCCGACCTGGATCGGGGCGGTCGACGCGGCCGAAACGCAGCCCTTGCCACCGCAATGGCGCCGCTACGACTGCCGCAACAATCGGCTCGCGGAACTCGCGTTGCGCCAGGACGGGCTCCTCGAGCGGGTGCGCGCCGCCGCCGACCGGTATGGGCCGCGGCGCGTCGGCGTGTTCCTCGGGACGAGCACCTCCGGGATCCTCGAGACCGAACGTGCGTATCGCCGCCGCGAGCCGGCCGACGGGCGGCTGCCGGCCGACTTCGACTATCGCGGCACGCACAACGCGTTCTCGACCGTCGATTACCTGCGTCGTCGCTGCGGTCTCGAGGGACCCGCGGCGACCGTCTGCGCGGCCTGCGCGTCGAGTGCGAAGGCCTTCGCGGTCGCGCGGCGGATGATCGACGCGGGGATCGTCGACGCGGCGCTCGTCGGCGGCGTCGACTCGCTGTGCCTGACGACCCTGTACGGATTCCACTCGCTGCAATTGCTCGCGCCCGCCGCGTGCCGACCGTTCGACGCCGCACGGGACGGCCTGTCGATCGGCGAGGCCGCCGCGTTCGCGCTGCTCGAACGCGCGCCGTCGAGCCTCGATTCCGACGCGGTGCTGCTGCTCGGAACCGGCGAGTCGAGCGATGCCCACCACATGTCGACGCCGCATCCGGACGGACTCGGCGCGCGGATCGCGATCGAGCGGGCGCTCGGCGACGCGCGGCTCGATGCCGGCGCGATCGACTACGTGAACCTCCACGGAACCGGCACGCCGAGCAACGACCGCGCCGAGAGCCGCGCGGTGCGCGCGACCTGCGGGTCCGCCGTGCCGTGCAGTTCGACCAAGGGCGCGACCGGCCACACGCTCGGCGCGGCGGGCGCGCTGGAAGCGGTGCTGAGTTCGCTGTGCCTGGGCGCGGGGCTGCTGCCCGCGGGCCTCGGCACCGTGCAGGTCGACGCCGCCCTCGGCGTGAACTATCTGACCGACAACCGCACGGCGCCGCTGCGCCGGGTGCTCAGCAACTCCTTCGGATTCGGCGGCGCGAACTGCTGCCTCGTGCTCGGGACGGCCGGATGAGCCTCGGCGCGTACGTCGACGGCATCGGTGTCTTCGGACCCGGCTTGCCGGACTGGGGCACCGCCGCGCAGGTTCTCCGCGGCGCCGGTGCGTATTCCCCGACGCCGACCGAGTTGCCGGCGCCGTCGATCCTGCCGGTCGCGGAGCGGCGGCGCACCGGGCGCGTCGTGCGCCTCGCGCTCGCGGTCGCCGTCGAGGCGGTTCGCGGCGCCGAGCTCGACCCCGCGCAACTCCCGAGCGTGTTCGCGTCCTCGGGCGGCGACGGCGCGAATTGCCACGAAATCTGCAGCGCGCTCGCCGAATCCGCACGCGAGATGTCGCCGACCCGATTCACGAATTCCGTGCACAACCTCGTCGCGGGTTACTGGAGCATCGCGGTCGGCGCGATGCGGCCGTCGCAAACGCTGTGCGCGTACGACGCGAGCTTCGCCGCAGGCCTGCTCGAGGCACTCGTCGGCGTCGCGACCGAGCGCGAGCCGACGCTGCTCGTCGCGTACGATGCGCCGTATCCGCACCCGCTGCACGCGGCGCGACCCCTCGCGGCGGAATTCGGCGTCGCCCTCGTGCTCGCACCCCGTCGGGGCGTCCGCAGCCTCGCGCGGATCGAGGCGACGATCGCGACGGGGGAAGCGCCGGCCCTCGACGATGCGCGTCTCGAAGCGCTGCGCCGGGGCGTTCCCGCCGCGCGGAGCCTCCCGCTGCTCGCGGCGCTCGCGTCGCTCGCGGGCGAGGAGCCGCGGGTGACGTCGGTCGAATACCTCGATGCGGCCGCATTGCGCGTGGAGGTGCGGGCGTGCGCCTAGATCGCGAGGGCATCGCGCGCCGCGTGCCGCACGCCGGCGAGATGTGTCTGCTCGACGAAGTCCTCGACTGGACCGCGCAGCGCATCCGGTGCCGCAGCGACAGCCATCGCCGCGGCGCGAACCCGCTGCGGGCCGCCGAGCGCCTCGGTGCCGCGTGCGCGGTCGAGTACGCGGCGCAGGCGGCGGCGTTGCACGGTGCGCTGCTGCGCGAGACGCACGGCGATGCGCCGTCGTCGCTCCGGCCCGGGCGGCTCGCGAGCGTGCGCGAACTGCGCCTGTGGGTCGCGCGGCTCGACGACGCCCCGCACGGCTTGGTCTGCGAAGCGGTATTGATCGCGAGCGACGCGAACGTCCGCCAGTACGCGTTCGAGGTGGGCGACGAACGCGATTCGACGCCCTGGGTCGCCGGCCGGCTGGCGATCGTGACCGCGCCGACCGGGGATGCGCACGAATGAACGGCGGCGAACGACGCGCGCTCGTCACCGGCGGTAGCGGCACGATCGGTGCGGCGATCTGCCGGCGCCTGGCGGCCGACGGCCGGGAGGTGTGGGTGCACGCCCACCGCAATCTCGCCGCCGCGGAATCGGTCGTCGCCGCGATCCGGGCCGCGGGCGGCCGGGCTCACGCGATCGCGTTCGACGTGACCGACGCGGCCGCGAGCCGCGCCGCGCTCGAACCGCTCGTCGACGAGCGGCCGGTGCAGATCCTCGTCAACAACGCCGGGCTCCACGACGACGCGCCGTTCGCCGGAATGGGCGCCGAGCAGTGGCACCGGGTGATCGACGTCTCCCTGAACGGGTTCCATCACGTGACCCAGCCCGTGCTGTTGCCGATGATCCGCAGTCGCTGGGGGCGGATAGTGAACGTGACCTCGATCGCCGGGCTGCTCGGCAATCGCGGGCAGGTGAACTACGCCGCCGCGAAGGGCGCGTTGCACGCGGCGACCAAGGCGCTGTGCCTCGAGGTCGCGAGCCGCGGGATCACCGTGAACGCGGTCGCGCCGGGCGTGATCGCGACGCCGATGAGCGCGGCGGCCTTCGATCAGGGCCGCATCGAGGCCCTGGTGCCGATGAAGCGCGCGGGACGCGCGGACGAGGTCGCGAGCCTGGTCGGCTATCTCGCCTCCGACGAGGCGTCCTACGTGACCGGCCAGGTGATCGCGGTCGGCGGCGGGCTCGGCTGAAGCGCGCGCTGGCGTCGAGCCCGCCCGCGGCCGCGCCTGCCGGCGCGGACGGGCTCGCGGCCCTGGGTATCGGCGGCGGGGTCGAGATGCCTTACAATGCGGCCTCGTTCGGCCATCGCCCCCGCCCCCCGTACCCGTGAAAACCCCGTCCCGCAAGGTCCCGAAAGTCGGGTTCGTGAGCCTCGGCTGCCCGAAGGCGCTCGTCGATTCGGAGCGAATCCTGACCCGGCTGCGCGCCGAGGGCTACGAGGTCGCCCCGACCTACCGCGCCGCGGACCTGGTCGTCGTGAACACCTGCGGCTTCATCGACGCGGCGGTCGAAGAATCGCTCGATGCGATCGGCGAGGCGCTCGCCGAGAACGGCAAGGTCATCGTGACCGGCTGCCTCGGCGCACGGCCCGCGCGCATCCTCGAGCGCCACCCCGGGGTGCTCAAGATCACCGGGCCACAGCGCTACGAGGAAGTGGTCGCGACGGTGCACGAGCACCTGCCGCCGCGGCACGAGCCGTTCCTCGACCTCATCCCCGCACAGGGGGTGCGCCTGACGCCGCGTCACTACGCGTACCTGAAGGTCTCGGAGGGCTGCAACAACCGTTGCAGCTTCTGCATCATCCCGGCCATGCGCGGCCGACTCGCCAGCCGTCCGCTGGAGGAGGTCCTGCGGGAGGCCGAGGCCCTCGCGCGAGCCGGCGTGAAGGAGATCCTGGTGATCTCCCAGGACACCAGCGCGTACGGATCGGACCTCAAGTACGCGGCGGCGACCTGGGGCGGACGGGCGTGGCGCACCCGCTTTCGCGACCTCGCCGCGGCGCTCGGCGAGCTCGGCGTGTGGATTCGGTTGCACTACGTGTATCCGTATCCGCACGTCGACGAGGTCATCGAGTTGATGGCCGAGGGCCGCGTGTTGCCCTATCTCGACATCCCGTTCCAGCACGCGAGCGCACGCATCCTGAAACGGATGCGCCGACCCGCCGCGGCCGAGAACACGCTCGAACGGATCGCCGCGTGGCGCGCGGCGGTTCCGGATCTCGCGATCCGCAGCACCTTCATCGTCGGCTTCCCGGGCGAGACCGAGCGCGACTTCGAGGAACTGCTCGAGTGGGCGCAAGCCGCGCAACTCGACCGCGTCGGCTGCTTCGAGTACTCGGCGGTCGAGGGCGCCGCGGCGAACGATCTCGGCGAACCGGCGGTACCGGCCGCGGTCAAAGCCGAGCGCCGCCGCCGCTTCATGGAGGCGAGTGCCGCGATCAGTGCCGCGCGGCTCGCCCGCCAGCGCGGCCGCCACCTGCAAGTCCTGGTCGATCGGATCGACGGCGAGGTCGCGATCGCCCGATCGAGCGCCGATGCCCCGGAGATCGACGGCGTCGTCCGCATCGCCGCCGGCGCTCGGCTCGCGATCGGGTCGTTCGTCGACGTCGAGGTCACCGGCAGCGATGCGTACGATCTCGACGCCAGAATAGCCAACCCGCCGGACCGGGCCCGGCGTACCTCCGGCGCCGCGGAACGGCGTCGATCCACTGGAGAGTAAACCGATGGAAATCACTGCCGATCGTGTCGTCACGATTCACTACACGCTGCGCAACGACGCGAGCGAGGTCCTCGACAGTTCGTCGGGCGGCGAGCCGCTCGCGTACATCCAGGGGCACGGCAACATCGTGACGGGCCTGGAAAAGGCGCTCGAAGGCCGGCGCAGCGGCGATCGCTTCTCGGTGACCGTGGCGCCCGCGGACGGCTACGGCGAACGCGACCCGGCGCTCGTACAGCGCCTGCCGCGGCGCTCCCTGCAAGGCGCCGGCGAGATCCAGCGCGGGATGCGCTTCCAAGCGCGCGACGAGAACGGGATCCGGGTCTTCACCGTGACCGCGATCGCGGGCGACATGGTGACCCTCGACGGCAATCACCCGCTCGCCGACCAGAATCTGCACTTCGAGATCGAGGTCGTCGACGTGCGCGACGCGACCGCCGAGGAACTCGAGCACGGCCACGTTCACGGTCCCGGCGGACACCACCATTAGTCGGTCGGCGCCCGCCCGCGGGTCTGGATTCGACATAAGCCGATGCGCGGGCGCAGCGCCTTTGCGGCCCGCGTTCGGCGGTGCATAATGATCGCGCTTGCCGAAGCTCTCGAAGAGGCGCCACGCATGGAACGTCGCTTGCACACCCGCCACCGCGCGCGTACGACCGTTTACGTCGTGATGCCGGGCCGCAAGGGTCGAATCTGCAAGGCGCAGAACCTGAGCGCGAGCGGCGTGTTCGTCGAGACCCACAACCTCGGCCTGCGAAAGGGACAGCACGTGGAACTCGCGTTCGCGATCAACCTGGGACTCGTGACCAAGATCCACCGACGCACCGCGGTCGTCGCGCACGTGACGCGGGGCGGCACCGGCTTGATGATGGAACAGTTTGCCGGACGCTGACCGCGGCGCGATCCGCGTCCGCGGCGCCCGTCAGAACAACCTCAAGAACCTCGATCTCGACCTGCCGATCGGTGAGCTGACGGTCGTGACCGGCGTCAGCGGGTCCGGCAAATCCTCGCTGGTGTTCGACACCGTCTACGCCGAGGGCCAGCGGCGTTACGTCGAGACCTTCTCCCCCTACGCGCGCCAGTTCCTCGACCGGATGGACCGGCCGCAGGTCGAGCGCATCGAGGGCGTGCCGCCGGCGATCGCGATCGACCAGACGAACCCGGTTCGTACCTCGCGCTCGACGGTCGGCACGATGACCGAACTCAACGACCACTTGAAGCTCCTGTTCGCGCGGGCCGCGACCCTGCACTGCGAGCGCTGCGGCCGCCCCGTCGAGCGGGACGACCCGCAGACGATCCAGGGGCAGATCGGACGGATGAGCGAGGAGCACGGGGATCCCCGCCTGCTGATCACGTTCCCGGTCGCGATCCCGCACAACTTCACCGAAGCGGAAGTGCGCGCCTCGCTGGAGCGGCAGGGTTACACGCGGATCCACGAGCGCGGCGACCGCAGGCTGCAGGTCGTGCAGGACCGCTTGCGCTGGTCGTCCGCCGACGGCGGCCGCCGCGGCGAAGCGATCGAGGGGGCGTTGCGCTACGGCGACGGACGCGTCGACGTGTACCCGCTCGCCGACGACGACGCCGCGCTCGCGCCCTGGCGGTTCTCGACCGGATTGCACTGCGCCCATTGCGACATCGCGTACCCGGATCCGACGCCGAGCACGTTCAGTTTCAATTCGCCGATCGGCGCGTGCGGCACCTGCCGCGGCTTCGGTCGGACGATCGGCGTCGATTACGGACTGGTGATCCCCGACGACCGGCTGAGCCTGCAAGGCGGTGCGATCAAGCCGTGGCAGACCCCCGCCTATGCGGAATGCCAGACGGACTTGCTGCGTTTCGCGCGCCGGCGGGGGGTGCCGGTCGACGTCGCGTGGCGCGATCTCGACGAGGCGCAGCGGCGCTGGGTGATCGACGGCGAAGGGGATTGGAACCGCAAGGTCTGGTATGGCGTCGCGCGGTTCTTCGCCTGGCTCGAGACCAAGGCGTACAAGATGCACATCCGCGTGCTGCTGTCGCGCTACCGCTCGTACGCCGAGTGCCCCGAGTGCCGGGGAGCGCGTCTGAAACGCGAGGCCTTGCTGTGGCGGATCGGGGCGCCGGGGCGCAACGTTCGCGAGCTGGCGCTGATGCCGCTCGATCGTTGCCGGGAATTCTTCGAGACGCTGGAACCGCCGGCGCCGCACGCGGAGACGACCAAGCTCTTGCTCGGCGAGATCCGCGCACGCCTTCGCTACCTCTGCGAGGTCGGGCTGGGATATCTGAACCTCGACCGACAGTCGCGGACGCTCTCGGGCGGCGAGGTGCAGCGAATCAACCTGACGACCGCGCTCGGCACGTCGCTCGTGAAC
>JAJYFF010000060.1 GCA_021785405.1 Pseudomonadota bacterium
CGATCCTGCACGTCGAGGACGACGTCGGGGTCGCCCGCTCGATGGGCCTGCTGCTCGCGCTCGAGGGCTACACGGTCGTGCATGCGGCGTCGCGCGCGGAGGCGCTGCGGCGCGTCGCGGAGGGCGCGCGTCCCGACCTGATCCTGTGCGACTTCCACCTGCAACAAGGCCAGACCGGCGATCAGGTGGTGATCGAGCTCGCCGAGGCGCTCGGCCGCAAGCCGCCGACGATCGTGCTGACGGGCGACATCTCGGATCGGCAAATCGGCAAGGCGCGGGCGGTCGCCGATCGGATCCTGCCGAAACCGGTCGACATCGAGGTGCTGCTGCGCGAGTTCGACGGGCTGCTCGCGGCAGTCCCTTCCGCCCCGGCGCCGCTACCGTTAAACTAAACCGGTCGGCACGAAACCTGGGGTCCGGATGGCCGGCGTCCCTCGGGTCGCTCCGGGGAGCTGCCCGGCGCACAGCGCCGATCGAAAACCCGTCCCGAGGGAACAGCCAACGCCATGTCCGCGGACCCGCCGCGGAGGAGTGAGTCGATGAGTGCAGCGCGCACGCCCACCGCGCCGGTCAACTGGTTGACATTGGCGATGTTCGCGGCGACGACCGCGGCCGCGGTCGTGCTGGTGCCTTGGTATGGATTCGCGCACGGCTATCGCGCGGCGGAGTGGATCTGGTTCGCGGCGTTCCTGAGCGCGAACGAACTCGCGATCACCTGCGGTTATCATCGGCTGTTCGCGCACTCGACCTACGAGGCGCGGCCGGTCCTGCGGCTCGTGTACTTGCTGCTCGGGGCGATGGCCCTGCAAAACAGCGCGCTCAAGTGGGGCGCTGACCATCGCAAGCACCATCGCTACATCGACGATCCGGATCGGGACCCGTACTGCGCCCGCCGCGGCTTCTGGTTCTCCCACATGGGCTGGATGCTGCGCGACTATCCGAGCGGCGAACAGGATCTGAACACGGTTCGGGACCTGCAGCGCGACCCGCTCGTGATGTGGCAGCAGCGGCACTATCTCGCGATCGCGATCGCGATGAACGTCGGCGTCCCGCTGCTGATCGGCTGGTGGAGCGGCGACGTCGTCGGGATGTTGCTGCTGGTCGGCGTGCTGCGCCTGGTCGTGAGCCATCACTTCACGTTCTTCATCAATTCGCTCGCGCACATGTGGGGCTCGCAGCCGTACACCGAGGAGAACACCGCGCGCGACAACTTCGTGCTCGCGTTCCTGACCTACGGCGAGGGGTATCACAACTTCCATCACATGTTCGCGCACGACTATCGCAACGGCGTGCGCCTGTGGCAGTGGGATCCGTCGAAGTGGTTCATCCGCGCGATGCAGGGTCTCGGCCTCGCGTACGGACTGAAGCGCGTGCCGTGGTTCAAGATCGAGCGGGCGATCCTCGACGCGCAGTTCCGCAGCACCGAGCGCCAGCTCGCGCGCAACCCGGGTCGCGCGCAGGTCGAGAACCTGCGGCGACGGGTCGCCGAGGAGTACGAGGCGTTCTGCAAGATCGTGTCGACGTGGACGGATCTGCGGGAGCAACTCGCGAACGCGAAGCGCGCCGTCGCCGAGCGTTGGGAGCGTTCGACGCTGCAATCGCGCTTGCGGGAGTTGGAGTACGAATTGAGGTTCCAGCGCCGCCGGATGCGGGTGCTCCAAGCGCAACTCGACTGACGACGGCCCGGCGGACGGGCCGCGGGGCACTCGCGGGATCGGAGGGACGCGGATTCGCGGAGGGTCGTGGGATGAATGCGGCGCCAGAGCCGGTCGATTCGCGCGCGAACGGCCGGGAATCCTTGGAAGCGAAGCTGTTGCGGCGGCTGCTCGCGAGCATCGGCGAACCGCCGCTCGACTTCGTGTTCGGCTGGACCGGCGAACGCGTCGAAGCGCGACCGGGCCCGGCGGTCGCGACCGTGCGGCTCGCCGACCGCGCCACGCTCGTCGGACTGATCGCCGATCCGCAGGTGCGCTTCGGCGACGCCTACAGCGAGGGCCGGATCGAGATCGACGGCGACTTGATCGAGCTGATGAACGTCGTCTATCGCGGCGCGTTCGTGCGCGAGGAGCCGATCCCGCAGCGCATCGCCGGTTGGGTGCGCCGGCCACGGCGCAACACGCTCGACGGCTCGCGCGACAACATCCACCATCACTACGATCTCGGCAACGACTTCTACGCGCTGTGGCTCGGTGAAACGATGGCCTACACCTGCGCGTACTTCCCGCGCGCGGATGCCGGACTCGACGAGGCGCAGGTCGCGAAGATGGACCACGTCTGCCGGAAATTGCGGCTGTCGGCGAACGACTCCGTCGTCGAGGCGGGCTGCGGTTGGGGCGGGCTCGCGCTGCACATCGCCGGTCGGTACGGCGCGAAGGTCAGGGCGTTCAACATCTCGAAGGAACAGATCGCGTTCGCGCGCCGGCGCGCGCGCGAGCTCGGGCTCGACGGCCGCGTCGAGTTCGTCGAGGACGACTATCGCAACATCCGCGGGCGCTACGACGTGTTCGTGTCGGTCGGGATGCTCGAGCACGTCGGCGTCGAGAACTATGCGACGCTCGGCCGGATCGCGCGGGAGTCGATCGGCGCGAGCGGCCGCGGACTGATCCACTCGATCGGCCGGAATCGGCCCGGCTCGCTGCATCCGTGGATCGAGAAGCGCATCTTCCCGGGCGCCTACCCGCCGTCGATCGGCCAGATGATGCAGATCTTCGAGCCCTCGGACCTCTCCGTGCTCGACGTGGAGAACCTGCGTTTGCACTATGCGTTGACCTTGCGCCACTGGCTGCGCCGCTACGAGGCGTCGGTCGATCGCGTGCGGGAGATGTTCGACGAGCGGCTGGTGCGCACCTGGCGGCTGTATCTGGCGGGATCGGTCGCGGCGTTCGAGACCGGCGTGCTGCAGCTGTTCCAGGTGCTGTTCACCGGCCGCGAGAACAACGAGCTCCCGCTCACCCGCGAGTACGTCTACGCGCGCTGAGCGACCGATGCGCAGCGCCGAGATCATCGTCGTCGGCGGCGGCCCCGCGGGGTCGTCCGCGGCGGCGCGGCTGGTCGCGGCGGGCGCCGACGTGCTGCTGCTCGATCGCGAGCAGTTTCCACGGCACAAGCTGTGCGCGGGCTGGATCACGCCGCAGGTCGTCGCAGACCTCGGGATCGACGTCGCCGCGTATCCGCACCGGTTCCTCAGCTTCCGGCGCCTGCACTGGTACCTGAAGGGCGTGCACCTGCCGGTGCCTTGTCTGCAGCATTCGATCCGGCGGTACGAATTCGACGCGTGGCTGCTGGAGCGCTCGGGCGTCGAAGTGATCCACCATGCGGTCAAGGACGTGCGCGTGGACGGCGAGGGCTTCGAGATCGACGGCGAATACCGGTGTCGCTACCTGATCGGCGCCGGCGGCACCCGCTGCCCGGTGCACCGGGCGCTGTTCCGCGAGCTCGCGCCGCGGGAGCGCGCGCTGCAAACCGCGACGCTGGAACTCGAGTTCCCGTACGAATGGCGCGACCCCGATTGTCGTCTCTGGTTCTTCGAGCATGGCCTGCCGGGTTATAGCTGGTACGTGCCGAAGGATCGCGGGTGGTTGAACGTCGGCATCGGCGCGGTCGCGCTGCGCCTCAAGGAGCGGGGCGAAGACCTGCGGGAACACTGGCGGCGGTTCGCCGGGAAACTCGATCGCCAGTTCGGGATCCGCGTGCCCGAGGAACCGACCGGCTACAGCTACTACCTGCGGGCCGCCGGACAGCCGGCGCGGCGCGGCAACGCGTTCCTCGTCGGGGACGCGGCCGGGCTCGCCACGCGCGATCTGTGCGAAGGCATCGGACCCGCCGTGCAGAGCGGCCAGCGCGCGGCGGCCGCGATCCTCGACGGCGGGGAATACGATCTTCGCGACGTCGGTGCGGCGAGCCTCGGTGGCGGTTGGATCACGCGCGCGATGGATCGGGCGATCCATCGCGGCGAGGCGCCGCGCCCCGCACTGCCCTGACCGCTGCGATCCCGGTGTCGTCCGCACCGGGTTATGTCAATCGCAGGGCGGAAAATGCGCGATTTTGCACAACTTCGCTGTCGGTCGCGGCCGACAGTTGGTGGGCCTGCGTGGCGTTCGCAGAATGCGATCCTCGGACAGTGGTTCACGAGGAGTTCCCCATCATGCAGTTCATGAACTGGTTTCGCGATTGGCGCACGGTCGCAACGCGCTGGCGCCGTCTCGGCGTGATCGCGCTCGGCGCGATGGCGCTCACGGCCTGCGGTGGCGGCGGCGTCGGTGGCGCGTCGCCCGCCGGCAGCGGTGGCGTCGCGAGCCCGACCGCGTGCACGAGCGCCTGCGGCGGCGCGCTGGTGACCTTGACCGACGCGCCGGGCGATTTCCTGAGCTACATCGTCACCGTCGACTCGCTGACCCTGACGCGGTCCGACGGCACCGTCGTGCAGACGCTGCCGGTGAAGACGACGGTCGACTTCGCGCAGCTCGTGAACCTGTCGGAGATCGTCAGCGCGGCGCAGATTCCGGACGGCAACTACGTGTCCGCGTCGATGACGCTGGACTATTCCGGCGCGACGATCGTCGTCGACAACGGCAATGGCGGCGTGACGATCGCGCCGGATCAGATCATCGACGGGCAGACCTCGCAGCCGTTGGTCGCGCCGAATTCGACGATGACCCTGAACCTGTCGCTGCCGTCGAATCAGCCGCTCGTGATCACCGAGGGCACGGTCGCGAACCTCGCGCTCGACTTCAACCTCGCGGCGTCCAACGCGATCACGCCGTCGGCGACGAGCCCGACGACCGTCACGGTGAATCCGGTGCTGAGCGGCAGCCTGGTACCCGACGCGACGAAGCAGATCCGGGTCCGCGGCGGCCTCGTCAGCGTGAACGCGGGCGCCGGCACCTATCTGGTCGCGGTGCATCCGTTCGAGGACGACAACAGCACCGACAGCGGTCAGACCACGGTCACGACCACCGCGTCGACGACCTTCACGATCAACGGCGTGAACACCGTCGGGGCCGCGGGCCTCGCGCAACTCGCGGCCTTGCCGGCGGGCACGACGACCGCCGCGTTCGGCACGCTCGACCAGACCACGATGACCTTCACCGCGACCAACGTGCTCGCCGGGACGAGCGTGGTCGGCTCGGGCGGGGACGGGGTCCAGGGTTCGGTGCTGGCGCGCAACGGCAATACGCTCACGATCGCGAACGGCGACACCCTGTCCTCGCAGGGCAGCGAGGACATGCATTACGTGAGCCAGTTGACCGCGACGATCGGGACCGGGACCAGCGTCTCCGCGCTCGGCCAGAACGGCGCGCTGTCGATCCAGGACATCTCGGTCGGACAACGCGTCGAGCTCACCGGCACGCTGGCGACCGATTCGTCCGGCAACACGACCCTCGATGCGACCGCCGGCACGGCGGTGTTGCTGCCGACCCGGATCGTCGGCACCTTGTCCGGCGCCGTGAGCAACGGCGTCGCGACCGTCGCGCTGCAGGCGATCGACGGGCAGGCTCCGGCGACCTTCGACTTCGCCGGTACCGGCACGACCAGCGCCCAGGATGCGGTCGCGACCGCCTATACGGTCGCGATTCCGCAGTCGCTGTCGACGAGCAGCTTGGCCGCGGGCGCACCGGTCGGCTTCGTCGGCATGGTCGCGCCGTTCGGCAACGCCCCGCCGGACTTCGACGCGGCGACGATCGTCGACTTCGCGAACACCGCGGCGCAATTGCACCTGGAGTGGCCGGATCCCGGTCAGACCATGCCGTTCGCGACGCTCACCAACGCGCAGCTGTCGATCGCGCCGAGCATGCTCGCCGCCGCCGACGAGTTCGAACTGTCGATCGGACCCGAGGCGGTCCCGGCCGCGTCGCTGTCCGCGGGGATCAACTTGACGCCCGACCTCGGCGCGGCGAGCCCGGTGTACCTGATCGTGACCGAGAACGCCGACACGGAGCAGGAAACCTCCTACTCGACGTTCAACGACTTCGTGACCGCGCTCACCCAGGCGTTGAACGGCAGCGCGACGGTGTCGAGCGTCAGCGCCGAGGGCGGCTTCGACGCCGCGACCGGCACGATGACGGTGAGCCGGATGGTGGTGCACTTCCAGTAGCCGCGGACGCGGTCCTGGAGTACCCGGGCCGTCGAGTCGCACGGGACCGGGCGCCGATCGCAGGCGCCCGGTCCCGTGCTCAGAACGGGCTCATTCGCTCGAGCGTGTGATCGCGCCGCGCGAACTGATGCCACACGCCGATCGCCGCGTGCAGGCCCGCGAGGATCAGGATCGCGTTGCCGCCGATCTGGTGGATCTCGCCGATCGGGCCGATGCGCCCCTTCACCGCCGCCGCGATCGCCGGAATCCGCAGACCCCACAGATCGATCGGCACGCCGAGGCGCGACACCGCGTACCAGCCGGTCAAGGGAACCGCGATCAGCAGCAGGTAGAGCGCCGCGTGGCCGAGCTTCGCGGCGCGCGCGAGCCCGGGCCCCACGGTGGCGGGCGGGGGAGGGGCGCCGCCGACGGCCCGCGCGATCACCCGCGCGAACACCAGCACGAGCACCGCCAGTCCGCACGCGAAATGCAGCACCGGCGGGTCGAGCCGCACGCGCCGGCCGCCCTCGCTGACGAGATAGGCGACCACGACCAGCACCGCGGTGAGCCAGTGGATCGCGATCAGCGTGTTCGAATAGCGCGCGTTCTTCGGGAGCATCGGGCGTTTCCTCTTCAACGGAGACGTGGCTGACGGGGCTTCGGACCGGGTCGCCGCGGGGGCTTGCGCTTCGGCATCGGCAGTTGCTCGGGCGACCAGGGTTTGCCGAGGCGTTCCTCGATATAACGGCGCAACAGCCGCCGCACCACCTGCGAGGGTACCGCATCCTCTTCGGCGCACAGCCGCTCGAACACCGCTTTCTTGCGCGGGTCGATCAGCACGGTCAATCGGGCGGTGCGATTTTCTTGGGTCACGTTGGAATTGGATTATAATAGGATGTGAGTCCAACGCATATTCTTTACCCCGATCCCCCGACATCGCCGTGACCGTCGCCTTGGGAGCACCGCTCGAGCAGATCCTCGCACTCCTGTGCGCGTGGATCGCGATCGGTGCGGTCGGCCTGGTGAGGCCCGCGAGCCTGAAGATCGCCGGCCGGACGCTGTTTCCGCTCGGCGCCGTCTGCGGCGCCGCGATCGCCGTGGTCGCCGCGATCCACCTGGCGCAGCCCCCCGAGCGAATGATCCTCCCGATCGGCTTGCCCGCGTTGCCGATGCACCTGCGGCTCGACGCGTTGTCGGCGACGTTCCTGGTGCTGCTCGGCGCCGCGAGCGCCGGCATCTCGCTGTTCGGCGCCGGCTATTTTCGCGTCGGGCAAGGCACGGCGCCCGGCTTGCTGTGTTTCGAGTACCACCTGTTCCTCGCGAGCATGGGATTCGTGCTGCTCGCCGACGATGCGTACGCGTTCATGGTCGCGTGGGAGACGATGGCCGTGTCGTCGTACTTCCTGGTCACCTCGCAGCACCGGATCGGCGAGATCCGCCGGGCGGGCTACCTGTACCTGCTGATCGCCCACCTGGGCGCGCTCGCGATCCTGCTGTGTTTCGGCGTGCTGCAGGGCGGGAGCTGGCGGTTCACGTTCGACGCGATGCGCGCCGCCCACCTCTCGGGCGGCTGGGCCGCGGCGGCGTTCCTGCTCGCGCTCGCGGGGTTCGGCGCGAAAGCGGGGCTCGTGCCGCTGCACGTCTGGTTGCCCGAGGCGCACCCCGCGGCGCCGTCGCCGGTATCGGCGCTGATGAGCGGCGTGATGCTGAAGATCGCGATCTACGGGATGCTGCGGGTCGCGTTCGACCTGTTGCACGGTCTGCCGGGATGGTGGGGCCTCGTGCCCGTCGCGCTCGGGTTGTTCAGCGCGCTGTACGGGATCGTGTTCGCCGCGGCGCAGACCGACATGAAGCGGCTGCTCGCGTACTCCTCGATCGAGAACGTCGGCATCCTGTTCACCGGCCTCGGTCTCGCGATGGTGTTCCGGGGTGCGGCGATGCCGACGGTCGCGGCGCTCGCGTTGGTCGCCGTCCTCTACCATGCGTTGAACCACGCGTTCATGAAGAGCCTGCTGTTCCTCGGGACCGGCTCCGTGCTCCATTCGACCGGCGAGCGCAACCTCGGCCGGCTCGGCGGCCTGATCCACCGGATGCCCTGGGTCGCCTGGCTCACGCTCGTCGGCGTGCTCGCGATCGCCGGGCTGCCGCCGCTGAACGGCTTCGTCTCCGAGTGGCTGCTGCTGCAAGCCTTCCTGCACGCGCACGAGGTGCCGTACCCGTTCGTCGACATGCTGCTGCCGCTCGGCGCCGGCATGGTCGCGTTGGTCGGCGCGCTGGCCGGCTACGTGATGGTGAAGTTCTACGGCGTCGTCTTCCTCGGCCAGCCGCGCGAACCGTCGCTCGCGCGCGCGCACGATGCGGGGCGCACCGAGCGGGCCGGTCTCGCCTGGCTCGCGCTCGGCTGCGTCGCGCTCGGTCTGCTGCCCGCGACGATCGTGCCGGCGCTCGGCACGGTCGCGAGCAGCCTCGGCGTCGGCTCGCTGCCGGCGGGCGGTGGTCCGTGGTGGATGCTCGCGCCGCTCGGCCCGCAGTCGATCTCCTACGCGCCGCCGGTGTTCGCGGGCACGGTGATCGCGGGGGTGTTGCTCACCATGCTGGTGGTCCGCTTGACCTATCGTCGGCCGGTGCGCCGCGCGCCGCCGTGGACCTGCGGCGCCGGGCCGCTCACCGGGCGGACCCAGGACACCGCCGAGGGCTTCGGGCAGCCGATCCGGCATTTCTTCACCCCCTGGTTCGCGATGCGCCGTAGCTTGCCGACGCCGTTCGACGCCGCGCCGCGCTACTCGGTCGAGATCGGGGATCGGATCTGGCGCGCGCTCTACGAGCCGCTCGCCGGGTGGGTCGACCGGGGCGCCGCGATCTGCGCGGTGTTCCAGCGGGGCCGCATCTCCACTTACCTGCTGTACGCGCTCGCGACCTTGTGCTTGCTGCTCGCGCTGGTGTTATGAGACCGATCGACTGGTTGACACAGGTGCTCGAAGTCGTCGCCGCGCTCGCGGTGGCGCCGCTGTTCCAGGGCTGGGTGAACCAGTGCCGCGCCTGGCTGCAGAACCGGCGCGCGCCGCCGCTGTGGCAGACCTACCGCGCGATCCGCAAGCTCTTCCACAAGGACGCGGTGATCGCGACGAACGCCTCGCCGCTGTTCCGCGTCGCGCCGTACGTCGTGTTCGCGACGATGCTGACCGCGGCGGCGGTGATTCCGTCGATGGGCACGCGCCTGCCGTTCAGTCCCGCCGCCGACGCGATCGCGCTGGTGGGCCTGTTCGCGACCGCGCGCATGTTCCTCGCGCTCGCGGCGATGGATGTCGGCACGCCGTTCGGCACGCTCGGCGCACGCCGGGAGATGATGGTCGGCTTCCTCGCGGAGCCGGCGCTGCTGATGGTGATCTTCGTCGCCGCGTTGATCTCGTCGACGACCGCGCTGCCGGCGATCTCGGAGCGACTCGCGACCGGTCCGCTCGTGCTGTCGCCGAGCCTCGCGTTCACCGGCGTGGCGTTCACCATGGTGCTGCTCGCGGAGAACGGCCGTCTGCCGATCGACAACCCGGCGACGCATCTCGAGCTGACGATGATCCACGAGGCGATGCTGCTCGAGTATTCCGCGCGGCACCTCGCGCTGATGGAGTTCGCGTCGGCGCTGAAGCTGATGAACTACGCGTGCATCGGCTTCGCGCTGTTCGTGCCCTGGGGCACCGCGACCAGCGCCGCGGGTCCGTTCGCGCTCGCGGCGGCGATCCCCGCGCTAGCCGTGAAGCTCGTGGTCGCCGGCGCGGCGCTCGCGCTGATCGAGACCGCGTCGGCGAAGTTGCGCGTGTTCCGCGCGCCCGAGTTCCTCGCGACGGCATTCCTGTTCGCGGTGCTCGGCATGCTCGTGCACCTCCTGCTCGGAGCCTGAGTCCATGGGTCAGATGCCGTTCGTGATGCAGTTGCTCGATACGCTCGCGGCGCTGCTGCTGCTGCTGTCGTTCGCGATGCTCGCGCAACGGCGCATCGCCACGCTGGTCGAATTGTTCGCGCTGCAGGGTGGCGTGCTGTGCGCCGCGACGCTGCTGCTCGCGTGGCGCACCGGCGACGACAACCTGGTCCTGTCGGCCGCGCTCACGCTCGGGGTCAAGGTGCTCGCGCTGCCCTGGCTGCTGCGACGGATGATCCGGCGGCTCGACGTCTACTGGGACACCGACCCGTTGCTGCACATCCCGGGAACGATGCTGGTCGGCGTGTTGATCGTCGTGTTCTCGTTCGGGCTCGCGCAGCCGATCTCGGCGCTCGCGAGCACCGCGACGCGCAGCGCGATCGGGATCGCGGTCGCGGTGATCCTGCTCGCGTTCCTCACGATGATCACGCGCCGCAAGGCGATGTCGCAGGTCATCGGCTTCCTGTCGATGGAGAACGGGTTGTTCTTCGGTGCGATGAGCGCGACCTACGGAATGCCGATGATCGTCGAGCTCGGCGTCGCGCTCGACGTGCTGGTCGCGATGCTGGTGCTCGGCGTGTTCTTCTTCCAGATCCGCGAACAGTTCGACAGCCTCGATCTCGAGCGGCTCGAATCCCATCAGGGAGGCCGCTGAATGGACCTGTTCGCGCTGCTCGTGACCCCGTTGGCCGGCGCGTTCGTGCTCGCGTGGATCGGCGCCGGCCGGCGCGCGCCGGAGGTGAACGCGGCCTTCAGCCTCGGGACCTTCGCGGCCGCGTGCGCGCTCTCCTGGCGCGTCGCGACCCACGGCGAGGCGACCTTCGCGAACGCCCAGTTCTTCGTCGATCCGTTCAACGCGTTCCTGGTGGCACTGACCGCATTCGTCGGCCTGACGACCTCGCTGTTCTCGCGGCCCTACATGCGCATCGAGGCGGCGGACCGGCGCGTGACGCCGGGGGGCCTGCGCCTGTATCACGCGATGTATCAGTTGTTCATCGGCACGATGCTGCTCGCGCTCACGACGAACAACCTCGGCCTGATGTGGGTCGCGATGGAGGCGGCGACCCTGTCGACGGTGTTGCTGGTCTCCTTGTACCGCACGCCGGCGGCGCTCGAGGCGGGTTGGAAGTACTTCATCCTGTGCGGGGTCGGCATCGCGCAGGCGTTGTTCGGCACGATCCTGCTGTACATCGCCGCGGAGCGGGTGCTCGGCGCGCAGGGCGTCGGGGCGTTGCTGTGGACCCATCTCGACGCGGTCAAGGGCGAGCTCGAACCGCGGGTGCTCAGCATCGCCTTCGTGTTCCTGCTGGTCGGCTACGGCACGAAGACCGGGCTGGTGCCGCTGCACAACTGGTTGCCCGACGCGCACGCGGAGGGGCCGACCCCGATCTCGGCGGTGCTCTCGGGGCTGCTGCTCAACGTCGCGATCTACGCGGTCGTGCGCTGCAAGGTGCTGGTGGAGGGTTCGCTGCACTCGGCCTGGCCGGGCCGGATGCTGATCGGGTTCGGCCTGGTCTCCGTCACGGTCGCGTCGTTCTCGCTGTGGCGGCAGCGGGACATCAAGCGGCTGTTCGCGTTCTCCTCGATCGAGCACATGGGGCTCGTCGCGTTCGCGTTCGGCATGGGCGGCCCGGTCGCGAACTTCGCGGCGCTGCTGCACATGACCGTGCACTCGCTGACGAAATCCGCGATCTTCTTCGCGGCCGGCCATGCGGCGCAGAAATCCGGTTCGCAGTCGATCGACCGGATCCGCGGTCTCGCGACCGTGAGCCCGACCGTCGGCTGGGGCCTGATGATCGGCGCGCTCGCGATCCTCGGCGTGCCGCCGTTCGGCGTGTTCGCGAGCGAGTTCCTGATCCTCACGACCGCGATGCGCGATCATCCCTGGGCGACGCCGATCCTGCTGCTGAGTTTCGCGGTCGCGTTCGCGGCGATCTTCGCGCGCGTCCAGTCGATGGTGTTCGGCGACACGACGCTGCGGCGGTTGCCGCATTCGCCGGCCCTGCTGCCGGTGTTCGTCCATCTGGGGCTGGTGCTGATGCTCGGCTTGTTCATCCCGCCGTTCCTCGCGACCTGGTACGGCGCGGCGGCCCGGTTGATCGGCGGAGGTGGGTGAGATGACCCTGAAGACGTGGCTCGCCGCCTCGGCGCCGCTCGCGGAGGATCCGGCGATCCGGTATCTGCGCGTCGGCGCGGAGGAGTGGCGGCGCCTCGCCGAGGACGTGGCGGCCTCGGGCGGACGCTTGCTCGCGCTGTGGGGCCAGGATGCGACCGCGGGTCACCCGGCGGTGTTCGCCGCGTATCACACCGCGGCCGGTCTGTGGGTCGGCGAGTTGCGCCGCGACGGGCCGGAATCGGCGGACGATCCGTATCCCGGCGTGCAGGACCTCTACCCGTTCGCCGGGCGCATGCAGCGGGCGATCCGCGATCTGCAGGGGCTGCGATCGACCGATCCGGACCTGCGGCCCTGGCTCCGGCACCCGCCGGGGGAAGCCTACGAGTTCGTCCGCGTCGAAGGCGACGGGGTGCACGAGATCCCGGTCGGACCGGTGCACGCGGGGATCATCGAGCCGGGTCACTTCCGTTTCTCGGTCGTCGGCGAGAAGGTGCTGCGGCTCGAGGAGCGCCTCGGCTACGTGCACAAGGGTATCGAGCAGCGCTTTGTCGAATTCGACGCGCTCGACGGGTGCCGGCTCGCGGCGCGGGTCTCGGGCGACTCGGCGGTCGCGTTCTCCTGGGCCTACTGCATCGCGCTGGAATCGCAATGGCGCGCGCGGATCCCGCGCCGGGCGCTGTGGCTGCGCGCGCTCGCGCTCGAACTCGAACGCGTCGCGAATCACCTCGGCGATCTCGGCGCCCTCGGCAACGACGCCGGCTTCGCGTTCGGCCTCGCGCAGTTCTCGCGGCTGAAGGAACTGGTGCTGCGCGCGACCGAAACGGCGTTCGGCCAGCGGTATCCGATGGACTGGGTGGTGCCGGGCGGCGTCGCGCGCGACCTGCCGGCCGCCGCGGCCGCGGCGCTCGACCGCTGCCTCGCCGACGTCGTCGCCGAGAGCGCGGTGCTGCGCGGGATCTACGACGAGCACGCGGGCGTGCGCGACCGCTTCACCGGCACCGGCACGATCGCGCCGGAACTCGCGGCGCGCCTCGGTCTCGCCGGCCTCGCGGGCCGCGCGAGCGGCCAGGCCCACGACCTGCGCGCGGACCTGCGATATGCGCCCTACGAGGAACTGCGGCCGGCGGTGTGCGGCGCGGTCGCGGGGGACGTGGCCGCGCGGGTCGCGGTACGCTTCGACGAGTTGCTGGAATCCTGCCGGCTCGCGCGACGGATCCTCGCGGGCCTGCCGGCCGGCGACTCGCGCGTGGCGATCGTGCCGCCGGCGTCGGACGAATTCGGGATCGGTGCGGTCGAGGGCTGGCGCGGCCCGGTCCTGGTCGCGCTCGCGACCGCGGCCGGAGGGCGCATCCGACGCTGTCATCCGCACGATCCGTCCTGGCAGAACTGGCCGGCGATCGAGCATGCGGTGATCGACAACATCGTCCCGGACTTCCCGCTGATCAACAAGTCGTTCAACTTGTCCTACAGCGGCCACGACTCGTAGGCGCGCCGCGAAGGAGGGCTCGGGTGCTGAAGACGTTACGCCAGATCCGCCGGACCGGCATCGTGACGGAGCCCATGCCGGCGCCGGACGACGCGCTGCGGATCCGCGCCGCGCTCGAGCGGCGGATCCTCGGGATCCTGGGGCGCGCGCTCGCGGTGCGCATGGTCGACGCCGGATCCTGCAACGGCTGCGAGCTCGAGGTGCACGCGCTCACGAATCCCATCTACAACATCGAAGGTCTCGGCGTGCATTTCGTCGCGAGCCCCCGCCACGCGGACCTGCTGCTCGTCAGCGGGCCGGTGACCGTCGCGATGCGCGAGCCGCTGCTGCGCGTCTACGAGGCGACGCCCGATCCGAAGCTCGTCGTCGCGATCGGGGACTGCGGCTGCGACGGCGGGATCTTCGGCTGCCGCGGCCCGAGCCTCGGCGCGGTCGCGAACGTGATCCCGGTCGACGTCGCCGTGCCCGGCTGTCCGCCGAGCCCGAACCGCTTGCTCGCCGGGATCCTCGCCGCGCTAGACGCGTCGGCCGCGCTCGATGTCGGGCAGGAAGGCCGCGGTCGCGCCGAGTAGCGGCAGGAACGCGCAGACCCGATAGACGAACTCGATGCCGCGCCAGTCCGCGAGCGCGCCGAGCACGGCCGCGCCGATGCCGCCGAAGCCGAACGCGAGCCCGAAGAACAGCCCCGACACCGTGCCGACCTTGCCGGGCATCAGCTCCTGCGCATACACGAGGATCGCCGAGAACGCGGAGGCGAGGATCAGGCCGACCACGAAGCTCAACGCGATCGTCCAACCGAGGCCGACGTACGGGAGCACGAGCGTGAACGGCGCGATCCCGAGGATCGACGCCCAGATCACGCGTTTGCGTCCGATCCGATCGCCGATCGGACCGCCGAGCATCGTGCCGAGCGCGACCGCGAACAGGAACACGAACAAGCAGATCTGCGCGTGCGCCATCGACAGCCGGAACTTCGCCATCAGATAGAACACGTAGTAGCTGCCGATGCTCGCGAGGTAGAAATACTTCGAGAACAGCAGCACCATCAGGATCGCGAGCGTGCGCACGACGGTCGCGCGCGGCACCGGGCTCGCCGGCGGCTTCGCCGTCGGGCGCCGCGGCGCGGCGCCGCTCGGCGCGGCGAGGTGCGCCCGGTGGTACCAGGCGCCGACGTTCCACAGCACCATGACCGCGAGCAGCGCCGCGGCCGCGAACCAGGCGACGCTCGAGCGGCCGTGCGGCAGGATCACCCAGGCCGCGAGCAGGGGGCCGGTCGCGCTCCCGGTGTTGCCGCCGACCTGGAAGATCGATTGCGCGAGGCCGTGCCGTCCGCCGGAGGCGAGTCGCGCGATGCGCGAGGACTCCGGGTGGAATATCGCCGAACCGCAGCCGATCAACGCGGCGGCGAGCAGCACCGTGGCATAGTTCGGCGCGAACGCGAGCGTGATCATCCCGGTCAGCGTGAGGCTCATCCCGAAACTCAGCGAATGCGCCTGCGGATGGCGGTCGGTGTAGGCGCCGACCAGCGGCTGCAGCATCGAGGCGCACACCTGGTAGGTGAACGTGATCAGTCCGATCTGCACGAAGCTCAGGTGGAACGAGCCCTTCAGCAGCGGATAGATCGCGACGATCAGCGACTGGATCATGTCGTTCAGGAAATGCGAGAAGCTGATCGCGCCCAGGATCTTGAAGCGCGTCGCGTCCGCGGGCGCGGCCGTCGTGGGTTGGGTCGCGAGTCCTTGGGTCATCGTCGGAGTCGTTCAGCTTCTGCGCCGCCGCGGGTCCGCGGTCGGCTGGAGCCGCAAAGATTACTAGCTTGTTCACCGCTTGTCTTGCGAAAATGGCGCCGGCCAACGGTCAACACGAGTCGACGCGCCGATGAGCGACTCCGCCCCAGACGACGCAGCGCCGATCGCAGGCCGGATCGCGGCGTTCGGCTTCCTGCGCGAGCTCGCCTCGCGCTGGGACCTCGCCGCGTTCGCGGTCGTGCTCGGGCTGATCGCGTTCCTCGGCAACGCGGCGCGGGGCATGTTCGTGCCGCTGTCGCAGCTCGCGGTGTCGCCGATGTCGCTGAACCCGGGCCACCTGCCGGAGTACGCGGCGCGGACGACGCTGCGGATGCTGCTCGCGCTGATCGCCTCGCTCGTATTCACGCTGACCTATGCGACCTGGGCCGCGAAGAGCGAGCGCGCCGGCAAGCTGCTCGTGCCGATCCTCGACATCCTGCAGTCGGTGCCGATCTTCGGCTTCCTGTCGGTGACCTACGTGTTCTTCATGTCGCTCGCGCCCGGGCGGGTGCTCGGCGCGGAGTTCGCGTCGA
>JAJYFF010000120.1 GCA_021785405.1 Pseudomonadota bacterium
CAGATGCTGCAGCCGCTCGCGATCGCGATCATCGCCGGCATCCTCGTGCAGCTGCCGCTGGTGCTGGTGGTGATGCCGGTCGTGATCGGCTGGACCGTGCGGCGCGACTGAGCGCCCGCCGCGCGAATGACGTGCTCAAGATCGGAGCGCTTCATGGATGCGCCGGCGTTCCCCGGCCGATAACAGACCGGCAAATGGCGAGGACTGCCGCAACTGGGCCGCGCGCTCGCTTGGCTCCGTCATGATCGAGGCGATTTCCGTTGTCGGTCGCTCGAGGATTCGCTCCCACTGGAGCAGCCCCTGCGGGAGATCGCCGGCATCGCGAGCCTTCCAGCGTCGGATGTTGCGGCGCGCGTGCTCGGCCAGTGCCGGGTCACGCAGCATCTTCTCGGCGATCAGCACGTGCATCACGAGGCTGAGCACCTCCAGACGACGGTGCGACGAATAGGGGGGTATCGCGACGGGGCCAGCCTCGATCCACCTCGACACTTCTTTGAGTCCCTGCGCCTTGCGCCGGGCGCGCAAGCGGCGCATGCGCTCCGCAGCACTGACCGCCCGGCCGGTGGCCGGTCGGCCGCGCGGCTTCGATCCCGAGATCGCCATCTATTTAATGTAACTAGTTACGATAATATTTGCAACGGCATCACTACGGCGGGTACCGCGTGGCGCTATTGCCGACCGAACCCCAGCCGGGCGTAGGCGGACGGATCGGTCCGGCGGATCTGCCAGGCGCGCAGCGCGCCGAGCACGCCGGCGACGAACACGAGCGCCGGCAGCACGATCCGCAGCGCCCCGAACGAGCCGGTGAGCACGTCGAAGTGGATCACCGCGAGCACCAGGACGACGCCGAGCGCGGCGCTCGCGACGATCGGTGCGAGCCGGGTCCTGAACACGCCGCTCGCGCCGGCGTGGTGACGGGCGAAGAACACCGGGACCGCCGCCGACGACAGCGCCATCAACGCGATCACGCCGAGCGTGCCGACGTTCGTGAGCCACGAGAACAGCGTCAGCACGGGATCGAGCCCGAGCAGCGCGAACACCGCGAGCACCGCGGCCGCGAGCACCGTCTGGGTCAGCGAGCCGGTGTGCGGGCTCGCGTGGCGCGCGTGCGTGCGCCCGAGGCCGCGCGGCAGCAAGCCATCGCGGCCGAGCGCGTAGAAGTAGCGCGCGGCGGCGTTGTGGAACGCGAGCAGCCCGGCGAACACGCTGGTCACGAACAGCACGCTCATCGTCGTCGACAACCACGGGCCGACGTACCGGACCGCGAGGTCGAACACGAAGCTCGTCGGATCGGCGAGCCCCTTGAGGTGCGCGACCAGACCGGTCGCACCGACGCCGTTCACGAGGCACCACAGCGAGAACGCGTAGAACCCGCCGATCAGCAGCACCGACAGATAGGTCGCGCGCGGGATCGTGCGCTCGGGGTCGCGCGCCTCCTCGCCGTAGATCGTCGTCGCCTCGAAGCCCATGAAGCCGGCGAAGCAGAACAGGATCGCGATCGCGGGCGACCCGCTCAGCGCCTCGGCGGGGGTGAAGGACGTCAGCGTGATCCCCTGCGCGCCGCCCGCGCGCAGGATCGCGACGTCGAGGACCAGCATCGCGACGTACTCGCCGGTCACCAGCACCGAGAGGATCCTCGCGGACAGGTCCACCTGCCGGTAGCCGAGGATCGCGACCGCGGCGAGCGCCGCGAACGAGTAGTCGTACCACGGCCACGCGAGGTGCGCGGTGTGCAGCAGCAGTGCGCGCGCCGCGGTGCCGAACATGCCGTAGATCCCGATCTGCATCGCGTTGTACGCGACGACCGCGATCAGCGCCGCGGCGCCGCCCGCGATCCCGCCGAGCCCGCGGGCCGCGAACGCGTAGAAACCACCCGCGGTGACGACGTGGCGCGCCATCGCGGTGTAGCCGGCGGCGAACAGCAGCAGTACCGCGACGCAGGCGAGCAGCGCGGCCGGCATCCCGGCGCCGTCGCCGAACATCATGCCGATTGGGAAACCGCCGGCGATCGCGACCAGGGGACCGGCCGCGGACACCACGAAGAACGTGACCGCGCCGACTCCGACCGCGTTGCGACGCAGTCGGTTCGTGTCGCCCGTCGCCACGGCCTCAGACGCCGGCATCGGGCGCACCGGTCGCGCCGCGCCGGCGCGCCGGATCCCCCGCCGCGTTCAAGTGGTCCGCTCGAACGCGGTGTGCAACGCGTCCGCGAGCGTGTCGATCTCCGCGCGCTGGATCACGAGCGGCGGCGACAGGATGATCTTCGTGCCGACCGGACGCACCAGCGCGCCCGCCGCGCGCGCGGCCGCGGCGACGCGGTCGGCGTAGCCCTCGGTCGGGTCGATCGGTTCGCGGGTCCGCTTGTCCTTCACCAGGTCGAGCGCGATCATCAGCCCCTTGCCGCGCACCTCGCCGACCGCGGCGAAGCGCTCGAGCGGCTTGACCCGCTCCATGAGGTACGCGCCCTGCCGCGCGGCATTGCCCGGCAAGTCCTCGTCGCGCACGATCGCGAGGCTCGCGAGCGCCGCGGCGCAGGCGACCGGATGGCCCGCGTAGGTGTAGCCGTGCATCATCGCGCCGGTGAAGTTCCGGTTGTCGTAGAACGCGGCCGCGACCCGCTCGTTGACGCCGGTCGCGCCGAGCGGCACGTAGCCCGAGGAGATGCCTTTCGCGAGGCAGACGATGTCGGGTTTCACGCCCCAGCCGCGGCAGCCGAACATCGAGCCGCTGCGGCCGAAGCCGGTCACCACCTCGTCGGCGATCAACAACACCCCGTGGCGGTCGCAGACCTCGCGCACCAGCGGCCAGTAGTTCGCCGGCGGCACGATCACGCCGCCCGCGCCCTGGATCGGCTCGGCGATGAACGCGGCGACGGTGTCCGGGCTCTGGAACGCGATCTCCCGCTCCAGGAGGTCCGCGCAGATCTTGCCGAGCTTCTCGGGATCCTCGGTGAAGGGATTGCGATAGAGCCACGGCGTCTCGACGTGGAAGCAGCCCGGCAGGAGCGGCTCGTAGTTGCGCCGGAACACCGTGTTGCCGTTCACCGACGCGCCGCCGAAGTGGGTGCCGTGATAGCCCTGCTTCAGGCTGATGAACTTCACCCGGTCGGCCTGGCCGACGAGCTTCCAGTACTGCCGTGCGAGCTTC
>JAJYFF010000121.1 GCA_021785405.1 Pseudomonadota bacterium
AATGATCGCGCTTGCCGAAGCTCTCGAAGAGGCGCCACGCATGGAACGTCGCTTGCACACCCGCCACCGCGCGCGTACGACCGTTTACGTCGTGATGCCGGGCCGCAAGGGCCGAATCTGCAAGGCGCAGAACCTGAGCGCGAGCGGAGTGTTCGTCGAGACCCGCAATCTCAGCCTGCGCAAGGGGCAACACGTCGAGCTCGCGTTCGCGATCAACCTCGGCCTCGTGACCAAGATCCACCGACGCACCGCGGTCGTCGCGCACGTGACGCGTGGCGGCACCGGCCTGATGATGGAACAGTTTGCCGGGCGATGACCGCGGCGCGATCCGCGTCCGCGGCGCCCGTCAGAACAACCTCAAGAACCTCGATCTCGATCTGCCGATTGGTGAATTGACGGTCGTGACCGGCGTCAGCGGGTCCGGCAAGTCCTCGCTGGTGTTCGACACCGTGTACGCCGAAGGCCAACGGCGCTACGTCGAGACCTTTTCCCCGTACGCACGCCAGTTCCTCGACCGGATGGACCGACCGCAGGTCGAGCGCATCGAGGGCGTACCGCCGGCGATCGCGATCGACCAGACGAACCCGGTTCGTACCTCGCGCTCGACGGTCGGCACGATGACCGAGCTCAACGATCACTTGAAGCTGCTGTTCGCGAGGGCCGCGACCCTGCATTGCGAGCGCTGCGGCCGCCCCGTGCAACGCGACGACCCGCAGACGATCCAGGGGCAGATCGCACGGATGAGCGAGGCGCACGGGGATCCCCGCCTGCTGATCACGTTCCCGATCGCGATCCCGCACAACTTCACCGAAGCGGAGGTGCGCGCCTCGCTCGAGCGGCAGGGTTACACCCGGATCCACGAGCGCAGCGACCGGCGGTTGCAGGTCGTGCAGGACCGCATGCGTTGGTCGACCACGGACGGCGCCCGTCGCGGCGAAGCCATCGAGGGAGCGCTGCGCTACGGCGACGGACGGATCGACGTCTACCCGCTCGCCGCGGACGACAGCGCGCTCGCACCGTGGCGGTTCTCGACCGGACTGCACTGCGCCGACTGCGACATCGCGTACTCGGATCCGACGCCGAGCACGTTCAGCTTCAATTCACCGATCGGTGCTTGCGGCACTTGCCGCGGCTTCGGTCGCACGATCGGCGTCGATTACTCGCTGGTGATCCCCGACGACCGGCTGAGCCTGCAAGAGGGCGCGATCAAGCCCTGGCAGACCCCCGCCTATGCGGAATGCCAGACGGACTTGCTGCGCTTCGCGCGCCGACGCGGCATTCCGGTCGACACCGCGTGGCGCGATCTCGACGAGGCGCAGCGGCGCTGGGTGATCGACGGCGAGGGAGATTGGAACCGCAAGGTCTGGTACGGCGTCGCGCGCTTCTTCGCCTGGCTCGAGACCAAGGCGTACAAGATGCACATCCGCGTGCTGCTGTCGCGCTATCGCTCGTACGCCGAGTGCCCCGAGTGCCGGGGAGCGCGTCTGAAACGCGAGGCCTTGCTGTGGCGGATCGGGGCGCCGGGGCGCAACGTTCGCGAGCTGGCGCTGATGCCGCTCGATCGCTGCCGGGAATTCTTCGAGACGCTGGAACCGCCGGCGCCGCACGCGGAGACGACCAAGCTCCTGCTCGGCGAGATCCGCGCGCGCCTTCGCTACCTCTGCGAGGTCGGGCTGGGATATCTGAACCTCGACCGACAGTCGCGGACGCTCTCGGGCGGCGAGGTGCAGCGAATCAACCTGACGACCGCGCTCGGCACGTCGCTCGTGAACACCCTGTTCGTGCTCGACGAGCCGTCGATCGGCTTGCACGCGCGCGACGCCGGACGGATCACGGCCGTGATGCGGCGGCTGCGCGACGCCGGCAACACGCTGCTCGTCGTCGAGCACGACCCCGAGATCATGCGCGCCGCCGACCGGATCCTCGACATCGGGCCGGGCCCCGGCGAACGCGGCGGCGAGATCGTGTTCTTCGGGACGCTCGCCGAGTTCGCCGCCGCGCGCGGGTCGCTGACGGCCGACTACCTGTTCGGCCGCATTCGCGCCGCCGACGCCTGCGCGACCGGCGACGCCTGCGCGACCGGCGACGCGCCGGCCCGCGGGGGGACCTCGACACCCCGGAGTCCCTCGACACCCTCGGGTCCCTCGATCCGGATCGAAGGCGCGACGATGCACAATCTGCGGGACGTGACCGTGGAGTTTCCGCTGCATCGGCTGGTCTGCGTGACCGGCGTCAGCGGGTCCGGCAAGTCGACGCTGGTCCACGACGTGCTCTACCGCGCGCTGCTGCGGGCCAAGGGTCGCCCGACCGACGCCCCGGGGGCCCACCGGCGCTTGGCCGGCGACGACGCGATCGCCGACGCGGTGATGATCGACCAAAGCCCGATCGGGCGCACCTCGCGATCGAATCCGGCGAGCTTCGTCGGTGCGTTCGACGCGATTCGGTCGAAATTCGCGTCCGCGCCGGAATCCCGGCGGCGCAAGTACACCGCGGGAACCTTCAGCTTCAATTCCGGCACCGGCCGCTGCCCGAGCTGCGGCGGCAACGGCTTCGAGCACGTCGAGATGCAATTCCTCTCGGACGTGTACCTGCGTTGCCCGGACTGCGACGGACGACGCTACCGCGCGGAAGTCCTGGAGGTGAGGATCGCCGGTTCCGGGCGCTCGCCGGCCAGCATCGCGGACGTGCTCGACATGACCGTGCGCGAGGCGATCGGGTTCTTCGCCGACGACGACGACGTGCGGCGCGCGCTGCAACCGCTCGTCGACGTCGGCCTCGACTACCTGCGCCTCGGTCAGCCGGTGCCGACGCTGTCCGGCGGCGAGGCGCAACGCCTGAAGCTCGCCGCGCACCTCGTCCCGCGCGCCGCAGCGCACGCGACCCGCGGCCAGGGCACCTTGTTCATCTGTGACGAGCCGACGACGGGACTGCATTTCGACGACGTCGCGAAGCTGCTGCGCGCATTCCGCCGGCTGATCGACGCGGGACATTCGCTGCTCGTGATCGAACACCACCTGGACGTGATCCGGGCCGCCGACTGGATCGTCGACCTCGGCCCGGAGGGCGGCGACGGCGGCGGCGCCGTCGTCTGCGTCGGCACGCCGGCGACGATCGCCGCGACGCCGAACTCGCATACCGGCGC
>JAJYFF010000008.1 GCA_021785405.1 Pseudomonadota bacterium
CGCCGGGTGGCGCGGTGCCGGCGACGAGCCCGGCGGCCGCACCGCCGCTGCGCGCCTCGCGCGCGCGCGCGCAGTTCCAGGAGGCCTGTGGTCGGGGTGATCCGGCGGCGGCCCGCCGCGCGCTGCTCGCGTGGGCGGGTGCCACCTGGCCCGACGAGCGGGTGGGCGGCCTGCAAGCGCTCGCGAAGCGCATCGGGGATCCGGCGATCGGCACCGCGATTGCAGAACTCGAGAGGGCTTGCTACGCCGGCGCGGCATGGGACGGCACGACGCTCGCGGCCCGTCTGACGGAACTACCGAAGCGCCCCTCGCGCACCGACACCCCCGACCCGCCGATCGCGCCGCTGTATCGCTGAACCGTGCCGAGGATGTACGGGGCCTTGCGCGGGTCGCGCCGGCGTCGACGGCGCGCCGCGAACCACCGCGCGGTCGCTCAGCTCGCGCCCTCGGCGCTGTAGCGGGCGAGCAGGCCGCTGCGCACCGCGTGGCGATACACACGGCCATAGGTCCAGCCGGCGAGCACGAGGCCAGCGACCGCGAGCAGCGCGCCGATGCCGAGCTCGTGCACCGGCAAGGGCCGACCCGCGAGCACCGCGCGCATGCCGCCGAACACGTACGCCGGCGGCAGGCAGCGGGCGATGACCTGCATCCACGCGGGCAGCGTCGACAGGGGGTAGAACACCGCCGCGAACGGCGCGAGCACGGCCGGAATCGGCCACAGCAACCACTCCGACGCCGGCCCATGGCGCAGCACGATCGCGGTGCCGAGGATCCCGAGCGTGACGCCGAACGTGAACAGGATCCCGAGGAACGCCGCGAGCGCGACGCCCATCGCGAGAAAATGCAGACCGAACACGAGCGTCGCGAGCGCGAGCATCACCGCGAGCCCGAGTGCGCTCGTGAGCATGCTGGTCGCGACCAGTCCGATCACGTACTCGCCGATCGACAGCGGCGAGGCGAACAGGTTCAGGAAATTGCGCGACCACACGTCCTCGAGGAACGCGGTGCTGATCCCCTGCATGATGCGCGTGCAGAAGTCCCACAGCAGCACCGCGCCGAGCAGGGTCGGCACGAAGTTCACGCCGTGGCCCTCGATCGAATTCAAATACCGGGTGATGAAGCCCCACAGCACGATGTCGATCGCGACCCAGGTGATCATCGGGAAGAGCCGCACGGGACTGCCGCGCAGCAGGTAGATCTGGCGCAGGATCACGCCCGCGACCGGCCGCCACTTCACGCGGCACCGCCTGCCGCGGCCGACAGCGGCTCGCGCGCGACGCGGATGAAGAGTTCTTCCAGGCTCGCCGCGCCGTGCCGCTGCGGGAGCGAGCGCGGCTCGCCTTCCAGCAGGATCCGGCCGTGCGACAGCAACAGCACCCGATCGCAGACCGCCTCGACCTCGAGCATGTTGTGCGACGTCCAGAGGATCCCGCAGCGGCGGCTCGCGGCGAGGCCCTTGATCTTCTCGCGGACGATCTGCGCGGCGGAGGGGTCGAGCGATGCCGTCGGTTCATCCAGTAGCAACAACTCCGGGCGATTCAGCAGCGCTTTCGCGAGCGCCACGCGGGTCTGCTCCCCCGAGGACAGCAAGCCGCACTTGGTGTCGGCGAGACGCGCGAGATCGAACTCCTCGATCAGCGCGTCGATGCGGTGCGTGCCGTCCGCGACGTCGTAGAGCAGCGCGAAGATCCGCAGGTTCTGCCGCACCGTGAGATTGCCCGGCAAGGCCGAATACACCGCCGCGAAATTGGTGCGCGCGAGCGCGGCCCCGCGCCGCGATCGCAGCGGGATTCCGCCGATCTGCACCTCGCCCGCCGAGGGCTCGAGGAGCCCGAGGATCATGTTGATCGTCGTCGTCTTGCCGGCGCCATTCGGTCCGAGGAGTCCCACGATCTCGCCGCGGCGAACCTCGAAGGACACGCGATCGACGGCCTTGAGCGTGCCGTAGCGCTTCTCGAGGTGCGCGACGCGCAGCGCGGGGACGTCCGCCGAGGGCGCTGCGGATTCGGCTGTCATCGGTCGGATCCCTGGGGGTTCGGGTTTCAGGCGGCGTGTTCCGCGTGTCAAGCGGCATTTTAGACGCAAACCGCGGAGCCGCGGCAAATCTCGACGAATGCGCAAGCGTCGTTCGGTCGCTTGCATATCTGCTCGAACGCCGGATTTTCGTTCGTTTCCGACGGAGCGGGATTTGCCGACACTGGCTCTGCCGTTCGATTCCCTACATCACGACAGACACGACCAAGGAGCCTCCCATGAACAGTTTCACGGTCACCGCGATCGGTCAGCTGGCGAAGAATCCCGAACTCGCGACCAAGGGCGACGTGTCCTACACGCGCTTTTGCCTCGTCGGCAACGACTACATCGGCAAGGACGAGGCCGGCAACGCGCGCGAAGCGGTCACGAGTCTCTGGTTCACCGCGTTCGATTCACTCGGGGAAGCGATTGCGAAGAACGCGCGCAAGGGAGACCAGTTGATCGTGCAGGCGCAGATCCGCGCGAGCAACTGGACGGACCGCGACGGCGAGAAGCAGTACGACCATTCGTTCGTCGTGCAGGGCTTCAAGTTCGGCGCGCCCGGCAAGGCGAAGCGCGAGGAACTGGCGTCGCGCCGCACGACCGCGGTGGAGTCATAGCGGCGCCAACGCCGATTTCGCACGAACAGTCCGGCCGACATCCGAACGCCACCCGAGGAGAATAAAGATGACCAGACCGATCCCACCCGCGGCCTTCGCGTCGACGACACGTCGCCGGTGCTCGAGCCGCGAGGCCGTCGCGACGCTGCTGCTCGTCGTGCCGTTGACGGCCGTCGCGCAGACCTCTCCGTTCATGACGGGCGCGACCGCGTTGCAGGCGAACCTGCTCGCCTGGCTCACGCCGATCGCGATCATCCTCGTGATGGTGCTCGGCGGCATGGCGATGGCGAACCGCGTTTCCTGGGGGTGGGTGATCGGCGCGATCCTCGGGATCGCGATCGCGTTCGGAGCGCCACAGATCGTGAGTTGGGTCCGTGGCATGTTCGGTGTCTGAGGAAGCCCCATGAGCGATCGCGGAATAACCGCCGACGTGTTGTTCGTGGGTGCGACCCGACCCCCGATGCGCTGGGGAGTCACCTATGCGGCCTTGATGTTCAACATGGTCTTCACGATGGAAGCATTCCTCGTGACGAGGAACCTGCTCGCGCTCCTGCTCTGCCTGCCGATCCACGGTCTCTGCGCGCTCTTGTGTCTGCAGGATCCTCGGTTCTTCGACCTCTTGCTGCTGTGGTCGCGGACGCGGCTCCCGGCGTGGATCTGCGGCGTGCGGACCTGGCGCGCGAGCGGCTACGGGCCCCTGATCATCGACTTGCCGAACGGTCGCGCGAAACGCCGTGGGCGTCTCGTGAGCGTCGTCGCGGGATCGGTCGCCGGAGGGCGCCGCGCATGTTGACCGCTCGCCACATCGCCGCGGCCGTCAGGGAACCGATCGCCTCGCGGCACGTACCCTATACCGCGCATGTCGCCGAGACTGTCGTGCGAACGCGGCAAGGTCATTACGTGCAGGCATTCCGCCTCGCCGGGGCGTCGTTCGAATGCGCCGACGACGCCGTGCTCGACGCCTGGCACGAACGACTCAACTCGCTCTGGCGAAACCTCGCGAGTCCGGAACTCGCTCTGTGGACTCACCTGATTCGAAGCGATGCAGGTGCGGCGCTCGCGGTGCCGGGGGCGGGTTCGCAAAGCCCCGCCACCTCCCCGTCGTCTTTCGCCGACGCGCTCGCGCGAGCGTACGAACGTCGCCTCGGCGCCGCGGGGTTGCTGCACAACGAACTGTATCTCGCCGTGGTCTACCGGCCGCCCGGCGCGACCCAGGCCGGAACGCTGCGTCGCCTGATCGCGCGGGAACGCGACCGCGAGAGCGCGCTCGATCGTCGCGACGCGCTCGAGTTCTGTGCGAAGGTCGCCGGTGATCTGTGTGCGTCGCTTGCTCGCTACGAGCCCGTTCCGCTCGGTACCTACCGGCACGGCGGATCGTGGTTCTCCTCTTTACTCGAATATTTCGCGACGCTCGTCAACGGCCGCTGGCAGCGCGTGCCCTTGCCGCGCGGACCGATCGCCGATGCCCTCGCGGATACGCGCCTGCTGTTCGGCCACGAAGCGATCGAGTATCGCGGCGCCACCGAGACGCGCGTCGCGGCGATGCTCGGGATCAAGGAATACCCGACGCCGTGTTACGTCGGGATGTTCGACAAGCTCCTGGGCGTTCCGTTTCCGCTGGTCGCGACCCAGTCGTTCACGTTCCTGTCCAAGGCGAACGCCCAGTCGATACTGCAGCGGCAGTTCAACCGGATGACGAACGCGGGTGATTTCGCGGTGTCCCAGGCGGCGGAATTGAAGGATGCGCTCGATGCCTTGACGAGCAATCAGTTCGTGATGGGCGACCATCACTTCAGCCTCCAGGTCTTCGCCGATCCGGTGGAAACGGCGCAGGCCGGGTCGGCGGAACGCTTGAAGTCGTTGAACGACCGGATCGCCGCAGCCCGCAGCCTCCTCGCGGATACCGGCACGGTGACCGCGCGCGAGGATCTCGCGCTGGAAGCCGCTTTCTGGGCGCAATTGCCCGGCAACTTCGCGTTACGACCCCGCAAGGCGCCGATCACGTCGCGAAATTTCGCGGCGATGGCCTCGTTTCATGCGTACCCGGTCGGCCGGGCGCACGACAACCTGTGGGGCGATGCGCTGACGCGGTTGGTGACGTCGGCCCGCACGCCGTATCACTTTTCCCTGCATGCCGACACGTCGGGAGGGTCCGCGTCCGCGGGCCCCGGCGATACCGGGCACACCTTGATCTGCGGTCCCACCGGATCCGGTAAAACCGTGTTCATCGGCTTCCTGCTCGCGATGCTGCATCGGCGCGGCGTGACCCAGGTGATCTTCGACAAGGATCGGGGCCTGGAGATCCTGGTGCGGGCGCTCGACGGCGAATATTTTCCGCTCGCGAGCGGGGTGCCGACCGGCTTCAATCCGCTGCAATTGGCGCCCACGCCGGTCAACGTGGAGTTCTTGAGGGGGTGGTTGCGACTGCTCGCGACACCGATCGCGGGGACGGACGGCGGCTCGCTCACGGTCGCCGAGCAAACCGAGGTCGATCGCGCGTTGCGCGGCACGCTCGCGCTGGATCCCTCCGCGCGCCGACTGTCCCGGCTGATCGAATTCCTCGATCCGACGGACCCGGAGGGTGCCCATGCACGCATCGGCCGCTGGTGCACGACGACTCGCGGGGAGTACGCGTGGGTCTTCGACAACCCCGAGGACACCGTCGTGCCGCGGCTGGCCGGACACCCGATCGTCGGATTCGACGTCACGGACTTCATCGGACTGGACGCGGTCCGCGCGCCGACGACGTCGTACCTGTTCCACCTGGTGCGCACGTTGATCGACGGGCGGCCGTTCGTCTGTTGGTTGGACGAATTCTGGCGCTTGATCGCCGACCCCGCATTCGAGGACTTCGCCCGGGACGCACCGAAGACCTGGCGGAAGCTCAACGCCGTGATGTGTCTCGCGACCCAAAGCGCCAGCGACGTTCTGGCGAGCCCGATCAGCCGTACGCTGGTCGAGCAAACGCCGACCAAGGTGATCTTCCCGAATTTCGAGGCGAATCGCGAAGAGTACGTCGACGGATTCGGTCTCAGCGATCGCGAGTTCACGCTGATCAAGCATCGGCTCGAACCGGGTTCGCGACGATTCCTCGTGAAGCAATCGCATCTCGGCGTGGTGTGCGAGCTCGACCTCGCGGGTCTCGAGCGCGAGCTCACGGTGATTTCCGGGCGCCGCACCGCGTTGCTGCGGATGCAGTCGCTGATCGCCGCGCGCGGGGCCGCCGCCGCGAATTGGCTGGACGAGTTCATGCAACAAAGGAGCGACCGATGAACAGGTGCCGCGCTGCGATGTGCCGATGGGTGCTCATGGGAACGTTCGTATGGCTCGCCGGGCCGCCGGCGGCACATGCGCAGTGGGCGGTGATCGACGTCCAAGCCGTCGCGCGTCTCGCGCAGGAGGTGCAGACGCTCCAACAGGCCCTCGCGACCGCGCAAGCGCAGCTGCAACAGGATCGGCTCGCGTTCCAATCGATCACCGGGCGCCGCGGTATGGCGCAGCTGCTCGCGGGTACGCAGCGAAATTACCTTCCTCCCGACTGGAGTTCGATCGATGGGCTGACCGCCGAGACCGGCGGCCGCTACGCCGGGCTCGCGGCCGCCGTGCAGCAGCAAATCCGCTCGAACGCCGTGCTGCCGGCGGCGGACCTGGTGGCCCTCACACCGAACGAGCGCGTGCGCCTGAGCGCCGCACGCGGGCGGATCGCGACGGCGCAAGTGTTGTTCCGCGCCGCCCTGGCGAATGCGAGCGCGCGGTTCGCGGCGCTCCAACGCCTGATCGACGCGATTCCCACCGCGACCGATCAGAAGGGCGTCCTCGACCTCGAGGCGAGGATCGGTGCGGAGCAGGCAATGCTCCAGGATGAGCGCGCCAAGCTGACCACGCTCGCCGGCGCGATCCAGGCCGAGGCGGCGCAGGCGCGGCAACAGATCCGCGAAGCACGGGTGGCCGACCAAGGACGGTTCGACACGCGCTTCCGCCCGATGCCGTGAGCGACCGTCGGCCAAGGGGAACGAGATGGGCATCTTCGCGACGTTCTGGAATTGGCTGAACGCCCAGCTCGCCGCGTACGTCGGCGACAACGCGGCGCGTCTCGCGAGCGCTCTCGAACCCGCGATCGGCGCGCTGGCGGTGATCTACGTGATGGTGTGGGGGTACCTGCAACTTGGCGGCAAGATCCGGGAGCCCATCACGGACGGGTTGCGGCGAATCGCGCTGCTCGCGGCGGTGCTGGGTGTCGGACTGCACCTCTGGTTGTACGACACGGTGATCGTCGACACGTTCTATCGGGCGCCGGCGGAACTCGCGGCGGCGGTCGTCGGGTCAGCGGATCCGGTTGGCACGATCGACGCGATCTGGACGAGTGGCGGATCCGTCGCAGGGGACCTCTGGTCGAAGGGCGGCGTGCTCAACGGCGACTTCGGCTTCTACCTCGCCGGCGCCTTCGTGTGGTGCCTGATCGGCATGCTCTGCGTCTATGCGATGTTCTTGATCGCCCTGTCGGCGATCGCCCTCTCGGTGTTGCTCGCGCTCGGTCCGCTGTTCGTCACGCTGGCCTTGTTCGAGGCGAGCCGCCGGCTATTCCAAGCCTGGATCGCCCAACTCGCCACCTACGGACTCACGACGATCATCACCGTGATGGTCGGCGCACTGCTCCTGCGGCTCGTCCAGTCGTACGCGGCGCAGACCGCGGCGCGTGGGGCGGCGATCATGACGGTCGACGCCCTCGACATGGTGTTGGTGTCGGCCTTGGTGTTTCTCGTGTTCCGGCAGGTGATGCCGATCGCCTCGGCACTCGCCGGTGGAATTGCGATGAGCACCTACGGCGCGGTCTCGCGAGTCGTGGCCTGGGGACTGCGGGGCGGTGCGCGCGTCGCGACACCCCTGGCCGCGGCATCGGCCGGCACCGTGGTCGCGACCGCGCAGGTGGCGGGAACCGCGCTGCGTCGGCGCTGGAATCGAGAGTGAACCCCTGGAACCGAATGGAGGAGTCGCGGTGATGAAAGCCTTCACGATGCTGGCGTGGGTCCTGCTGTGCGGCTGTGCATCGCATGTCGTGCGATGCGATACCGGGTTGACCCCGATCAATCGGTCGGCGCCGGCGGCACGCCCCGCGTCGTCGCCCGGAGTGCCCGCGCGATGAGCGATACGGTGTCGCTCGACGGCTACCTCGCGGCGGCTTCGGACTGGGACCGAGACCGCGTGGAGATGTCGCGCCGGAGCGCGCGAACTGCTTGGTGGGTGGCCGCCGCGGGCTGGGTGTGCGCGGTCGCGAGCGGTGCCGCGTTGGTTGCCTTGATGCCGCTGAAGCGGGTGGAGCCGTTCTTGATCCGCGTCGATCGGACCACGGGCGTCGTCGACGTGGTCCCGCTCTACGTCGGCCACGAGACGCAACCGCAAGCGGTGACGCGGTATTTCCTCGCGCACTACGTAACGGTGTGTCAGCGGTTCAACTTTGCGACCGCGGCGAGCGACTATGAGGAATGCGGCGCATTCCAGACCGCGCAAGAGAACCAGGCCTGGTACGCGTCGTGGCGCCGGTCGAATCCGGCGTCGCCGCTCAATCGATACAAGGACGGGACCACCGTCCGCGCGCACGTCGAGTCGATCAGCTTCATCCCATCGGCGATCGGCGCGCACGACCTCGCGCAGATCCGTTACTTCACGACGACGCGGGCGGCCGGCGGTGAGAACCCCACGATCGTGCATTACATCGCGACGGTCCGTTACGCGTACGGTGCACCGTCTGCGGACCTGCGGCGCCGTCGCTGGAATCCGCTCGGCTTCGAGATCCTGTACTTCCACGCCGACCACGAAGTGCCCGGCGAATCGTCGTCGCCGCCATCGGTCGTACGCTCCGTTCCAAGCGCGGGCGCGGGAGCGAATCAATGAGCACGATCGCCCATCGGGGTCGGCGCCGCGCCGTGGCCGTGACGATCGCACTCCTCGCGAGCGCCGGGGCGAGTGCGCGGCCGGCGAGGGCCGAGATCCGGCCGCAAGCGGGCCCCGGGGACCCGCGCATCACGGTCGCTCGCTACGCGTCCGATCAGGTCTATCGATTGCGCGGGGTCGTCGGCTATCAAATCGACATCGAATTCGCGCCGGGAGAGCGATTCGTCGGCCTCGGTTCCGGCGACGTCGACGGACTCGCGTTCAGCGGTGTCCGGAATCATTTGTTCCTGAAGCCGAAGGCGAGCGACGTGGCGACGAACATCACGGTCCTCACGAACCGGCGTACCTATCAGTTCGCGTACTCGGTCGCGAAGGCGCCGTCCGACGGTGCTCCGCGCAATGCGATCTACGTGCTCGAGTTCCGGTATCCGCCCCGCAAGCACGAGGCCGGCGCGGTGGCGCAGCGCCTCGATCAGCGACTCCTGAACGGCGTCGCCGGGTCGGTTCGCAACGACGACTACTGGTATTGCGGGAATCCATCCCTCGAGCCGACCGCTGCGTGGGACGATGGCGTGCACACGCATCTGCGGTTCGCCGCACACGCGGAGATGCCGGCGATCTTCCTGCGCAATGACGACGGCAGCGAGTCGCTGCTGAATTTCAGCATCGCACGCGGCGTCGTGATCCTCGACCGCATCGCGCGACGCTTCGTCCTGCGACGCGGGCGTCTCACCGGGTGCATCGTCAACGAGGGGTATCACGGCGGCGGAACCCGCTTGGGAACCGAAACGCTGTCGCCGAACGTGCAGCGGGTGACACGGAGACGGCACCGATGACTCGCGAGGACTCGACGGGTGGCGCGGTCGTGGGCGAGCGGACTCTGTCGATCGTGCACCGGGCCCGTGGCCTTACCAGCCGACTGAACGGCGCGCTCGCCGCGGTCTTGATCGCGGCGCTCGGCCTGGCGGGCCTCGCGTGGTACTACGCGCACTTGTGGCGAGGACCGCAGCGGCGGTCACCGGATTCGCATCCGATGCTCACCACGGTGCGCCAGGACCTCCCGCTACCGCCGCTCGGGCGCATCGTCCCGCCTTCCGCGCCGGCGCCCGCCCCCGATGACGTGGTGCACCCGGCGACCCCGCAGGCCTCGCCGCCGCCCACCGCGATTCCGCTCGTCGCCGCGCCGATCCCGATCGACACGGAGCCCCGGACGCCAGTCGTCCACAATTCAGCGCCGACGCCGACCGCCCTCGCGATGCAGCGACGGCTGTCCGGTGCGGCCTTCGTCGCCTCCGCCGGCGCCGTACCCGCCACGCGGTCGCTCGCGCGCGATCGTCGGGATTCGAGCGCGCTCGCGCGCCGGCTGGTCCCGACGCTCACGACCCCGGTCGAGGCGCAGCGTCTGCCGTCGATGCGGCTGCTGTTGCCGAAAGGTTCGTCCATCGATTGCACGCTGGAGACGGCGATCGACTCGACCTTGCCCGGGTTCACGACCTGTGTCACCGCGACCGACACCTTCGGCGCGAACGGGGAAGTGGTGCTGCTCGAACGGGGAACGCAGCTCGTCGGCGAGGTTCGCGATCAGGTTCAGCAGGGAATGGCGCGGGTGTTCGTGCTGTGGACCGAAGCACGCACGCCGGACGGAATCGTCGTGCCGCTCGATTCGCCGGGGACCGATGCGCTCGGGCGCGCGGGGGTCGCCGGCCGGGTGAATCGCCACTTCTGGCAGCGCTTCGGAGCGGCGATGCTGATTTCGGTCGTGGATGCGGGCGCGCAAGCGCTCGCACAGGGTTCCAATCGGGGCGGCAGCGCACTGATCGTGAACCCTTCGGGTTCCGCGGAAGTCATGACCGAGGCGTTGCGCGGCACGGTCGCGATTCCCCCGACGGTCAACGTGCGGCAGGGAACGAGGATCCAGGTGCTGGTCGCGAGGGATCTCGACTTTCGTTCGGTCTACGCGCTGCAGATGGCCGCGAGCAAGCCGCGATGACCGGTGACGGCACCGCGCTCTCGCTGACGTTGCGCCCCTTGCGTCCGTGGCTCGCGGACCCCGACGTCCTCGAACTGTGCATCAATCGCCCCGGCGAAGCGTTCGTCGAGACCGCGACGGGCTGGCGTCGCGTCCCGTTGCCGTTCGCCGATTTCGATTGGTGCTCCCGACTCGCGCGGCTCGTCGCCAATTCCACGCACCAGAAGATCGACGAGACCTCACCGCTGTTGTCGGCCTGGCTCCCGGAGGGTGAGCGCATCCAGATCGTGATCCCGCCGGCGACGACGTCCGGCTGCGTCGCGATCGCGATCCGGCGGCCGGCGGGCACGGTGTGGTCGATCGATGACCTTGCGCGGAACGGGATCTTCCGCGACACGGTGCGCGCCGGCGCGGAGACCGCGGGCGCCGACGAGGAACTCCAACGATTGCTCGGCACGCGCCGCTTCGAGGACTTCATGCGCCTCGCGGTACTCCGCCGCAAGAACATCCTGGTGTCCGGGCCGACCGGTTCCGGCAAGACGACCTGGACGAAGGCGTTGATTCGGGAGATCCCCTCCGACGAACGGATCATCACGATCGAGGACGCCCGGGAACTCGCGCTCGAGGGGCATCCGAACCACGTACGTCTCTACTACTCGAAGGACCGCCAAGGGCTCGCGCGGGTGACCCCGCGGCAATTGCTCGAATCCTGTCTGCGAATGAAACCCGACCGGATCTTGCTCGCGGAGTTGCGATCCGATGAGGCCTTCGACTATCTGCGCAACGTCAATACCGGCCATCCCGGCTCGATCACGAGCATCCACGCGTCGAGCGCCCCGATGGCGTTCGAGCAGCTCGTGCTCTTGATCAAGCAGAATCCGAGTGGGCGCGCGCTCGCGAGGCGGGACATTCGCGCGCTGCTGCGCGCCTCGATCGACGTCGTCGTGCAGTTCGGGCTCGAAGGCCATCGCCGGTGCATTCGCGAAGTCTGGTTCGAGCCCCGCTCGAGCCGCGCTCACGCTGCCCGTCTCGGCGTGTCGCCATGACGCTCGACGCGCTCGCGCAGGGCACCGTCGGCCTGTATGCCGCGTATGCCGCAGTGCAGGGGCCGATGCTCGCGGGACTCGCCCGCGGCCGGGCTCGCTTGCGCGAGTATCTGAAGTCGCCGCTGCTCGCCGCCCCGACGGCCGCGCTGGTCGGCGTCGCCGCGGCCCTCGGGAGATCGCTGATCGCGTCCGCCGGACTCGAGGATCCGGCGGCGTTCACGTTCGTCGCGAGCGTCGCACTCAGCGGGACGTTCGGTTACGCGGGCGGGCGGTGGCTCGCGATGGCTGGGCGCCAGGAAACGGCTTATGGGCGGGGTTCCGTCCTCGATGAGGCGCCGATTGCGCGCCGCTCGTCGCGCGCCCGAACGGATCGCACCGACGAACGGGCCGCCGTGCATCTTGCCGGGATCGAGGTGCCTCGCAGCGACGAAGCCAAACACTTCAAGCTGATCGGCACGACCGGCACCGGCAAGAGCACCGCGATCCGGGAATTGCTCGGCGATGCGCTCGCGCGTGGCGATCGCGCCGTCGTCGCCGATCCGGACGGTGGCTACCTCGACCGCTTCTACGACCCGCGGCGCGGCGACGTGATCCTGAACCCGTTCGATCCGCGCTCGAGACGCTGGGATCTGTTCGGCGAGATCGACAACGACTACGACGTCGAGCAGCTCGCGCGCGCCTTGATCCCCGACCACGCCGGACCGGAGCGCAGCTGGCGGGACTATGCCCGGACGTTCTTTGCGGCGGTCACGGCCCAGGCGCGTGCCGCGGGGGTTCGCGACGTCGGCGAGATCTATCGGCTGCTCGTCGTCGCCGAACCCGCGGAGTTGCGCGTGTTGGTCCACGGGACCCCCGCGCAGCCCTTCCTCGACGAGCACAACGCGAGGATGTTCGACTCGGTGCGCTCGGTGACCAGCGCCGCCGTCGGCACGCTGCAGTACGTCGCGAACTCGTCGGCGGAACCCCTGTCGGTGCGTCGCTGGATCGCGAGCGGCGATCGCGGCGTGATGTTCCTGCCGTACGCCGCGGGGCAGATCGCGGCCCTGCGCAATACGATCTCGGCGTGGATGCGCCTCGGGATCTTCGAGGCGATGAACCGGGGTGGTGCGACGGCCGGCAGCTCTGCGCGGCGGCCACCGCTGTGGTTCGTGGTCGACGAGCTGGATGCGCTCGGACCGATCGACGGACTCAAGGATGCGCTCGCGCGCCTCCGGAAATTCGACGCTCGCTGCGTGCTCGGCTTTCAGTCGATCGCGCAAGTCTCGAACACGTACGGACAAGGCGAAGCGCATACGATCGTGGAAAATTGCAGCAATACCTTGATCTTGCGGTGCTCGGCGAGCGAGGGCGGCGGTACCGCGAGGTTCGCGTCGCAGCTGATCGGGGATCGCGAAGTCCGGCGCATCACCGTATCGAAGAGCCGGCGAGCCACCGAGTTCCTCGGTGCGACGACCCGGTCGGAACACTTCAGCATCGAGCCGACTCTGTTGCCATCCCAGATCGAGCGCTTGCCGGATCTGCACGGCTACCTGAAACACGCCTCCGCCGGGTCCTGGCGACGCGTCGCGCTCGCACCGGACCCAGCGCACGATCACCGCCCGCGCGCGCACGACCTGGAGTTCGATCGTGAGTGAGCGCGGCGCGACGCCCGAGGACACGGTGCGCCTCGGCTTGTTGCTGGAGAACGCGCACGTCCAACAGCAGGGTGCCGCCGAGTCCATCGATCAGCTGCACGCATTGATGCAGGGTCTCGACGACGTCGTGCGCGACGAAATCCGCCGGACCTTGATCGAGGAACTCAAGGGACTCGACGCCGAGATCGCGACCAGCATCACGGGGTTGCGCCGCCTTCGCCGCGCCGTCTCGCTGCGCGCGGCCGCTTGGACGATCGGCGCGGCGATCGCGATACCGCTGCTCTGCGCGACGGTCTCGGGAGCGGTACGGCCGTCGATGCGCCGGATCGGTCAACTCGCGGCGGAGCAAGCGTCGCTCGAGCGGAACGTGGCGACGCTGCGGGCGGCTGGCGGGCGCGTCGACTTGCGCCGCTGCGGCCGGCGTCGCCGCTGGTGTGTGCGGATCGACCGCGGCGCGACGCGGTACGGCCGCCACGGCGACTTTGCGATCATCGGCGGAGGTTGACGTGTTGCCGTGGCCGCTGAAAGCGCTCGTCGACTCGCGGCCGCACGAGATCGTCGCGTTCGCCGTCGCGGCGCTGCCGATGCTGACCGCGGGACTCTTGCGGCTGCGCCCGCGGCATCGCGCGCGCGCCGGCGTGCGGCGCGGCGCCACGGTCCTGCGTTACCGCTTGCGGCTCGGCGCCGGCCGCCGCGGTGGTTGCGGGCGGATCACGCTCGCGGGGATCCCGGTGCCGACGCCCGACGAGAGCAAGCACTTCAAGGTCCTCGGTACCACCGGAACGGGGAAGTCGACGGCGATACGTGAAATTCTCGCCGCGGCGCTCGGGCGGGGTGATCGGGCGGTGGTGACGGATCCCGACGGAGGCTATGTCGGACGGTTCTTCCGCGCGCGCCGCGGCGACGTGATCTTGAATCCGTTCGACCCCGGCTCCTTGCGTTGGGACTGGCGCGAGGAGATGCACAATCCCTACGACGCCGAATTGCTCGCGAGTGCCTTGGTTCCTGCGTCGCCGGATGCGGCCGGGGAGGAGTGGCGTGGCTATGCGCGCACGTTCCTCGCCGCGGTGATCCGCCGCTCCTGGGAGATCGGACCGCGTCCCGGGGGCGACTTGTGGCGCCTGCTCGCGTTCGCACCGATCGCGCAACTGCGTCCGCTGGTCGCAGGGAGCGCGGCGCAACCATTTCTCGATCCCGACAACGCGCGCATGTTCGGATCGATTCGCTCGGTCGCGGCCTCCGCGGTCGCCGCGCTCGAGCACGTGCATGCGCAGCGGGCGCGGCGATTCTCGGTTCGTCGCTGGATCAGGGCGGCGGAACCCGCGGGCGTGCTGTTCATGCCGTACAAGGCGACCCAGATCGCGGCGCTGCGCACGCTGATCTCCGCGTGGATGCGCCTGGCGGTGTTCGAAGCGATGAACGCCGACGAGGGCCGCGACCAGCGCCTGTGGTTCGTCGTCGACGAGTTGGACGCGCTCGGTGCGATCGACGGGTTGAAGGATGCGCTCGCGCGCCTGCGGAAGTTCGGCGGGCGCTGCGTGCTCGGCTTTCAGTCGGTTGCGCAGGTGTCGTCGACGTATGGCCACGGCAGCGCACAAACCATCGTAGAGAATTGCAGCAACACCTTGATCTTGCGGTGCGGGGGTAGCGAGAACGGCGGCACCTCGCAGTTCGCGTCGCGGTTGATCGGCGACCGCGAGGTCCGGCGGCGACAGACCGGCCGCAGCCGGGATCACGCGGGCGCGATCGGATCGAGGGCGTCGCGCCGGTCGACGAACGTCAGCGATCAGACCGTCGTCGAGACCGCGGTGCTCGCGTCCGAGATCGAGCGGCTGCCCGATCTGCACGGTTATCTGAAGCTCGCGTCATCGCCGGTGTGGCGCGAGGCGCGTCTGAGGGTCGGGGCGTGTTAGACCGGCTCTTCCATCCGTCGATCAACGTGCGTGCGACCCGCTACCTCGGGGCCCTCGCGCGTTGCTCGTGTCACCGGTGCGGACGCGAGATGGTCGCGATCGGGATCGCGCTCGAGGCCGGCCATCAAATGCGCATCGACGACGGCGCGCGAGGTGGCGTCGGACCGCTCGGGGGCGTCTGGCGCACGGTGCGCTCACCGGCTTGGCTGTTCGACGTCGAGTACCTGCCGCGGCGGGTGCGCGTTCGCTTGCAGCGGCTGTCGCCCGGATACCGTCTCGCCGAGCGCCCGACCACGGGCGGCCACCGCTGGCTCAATCATTGCCCGCACTGCGGCGCCGTTCAGGACGACGATGACCTGCACGGCGAGCCGGACGTCGCCTTCATGCCGTTCTCGTTATCTGCCGCGGAGCGCATCGAACTGCGCGCGATCGACGGGTCGTTCGTCGCGGCGATCGGCGGTCACTGCGACGATCCCCCGTTGTTCGGCGCGATGCGCCGGACGGGCCGGGCGCCGACCTGAGGCGGGCCGATGGCCGTGTACTTCCTCTATATGAAGACGTTCGGCCGCGCGAACGGCAGCAGTGCCGTGAATGCGGCGGCGTACCGTGCCGGCGAGCGCCTGCACGACGAGCGAACCGGCCGGACCTACGATCATTCGTTCCGCGACGGGGTCTTGCACAAGGAGATCGTACTGCCGTCGAAATTCGCGGACTCCGACCTCGGCTGGGCGAGCGAGCGTGCCTCGTTGTGGAACGCGGCCGAAGCCGCCGAATCGCGCAAGAACGCGCGCGTCGCGCGGGAGTTCCTGGTCGCGTTGCCGGCGGAGCTCGACGATGCCCGGCGCCGCGAGCTCGCGGTGGCCTTCGCCCGGAGCTTGTCCGATCGGTACCGGTTTGCGATCGACCTCGCGATCCACGCGCCGCGGACCGATCCGCGCAATCACCATGCCCATCTGCTCGCGACGACGCGGGAGCTCGGCATCGAGGGCTTCGGCGCGAAGACGACGCTCGAGGTCGACGATGCTCGACGCAGTGCGCTCGGCTTGGAGCCGTTCTATCGCGAGGTGCTCGGCTTGCGCGAGCGTTGGGCGGTCGCGACGAATACCGCGCTGGCCGCGGCGAACGTGCCGGTTCGCGTCGATCATCGCAGCCTCGAAGCGCAAGGCATCGACCGTGAGCCGCGACCGCAGGTGCCGCGGGCGATCTGGCTGATCGAGCAGCGCGGCGAGCGCAGCGTGCTCGGCGAACGGATTCGCGCCGAATTCGCTGCGAGAGTCGCCGCGCGCGCCGCGCGGACCGCGACCGCGGCCGCGAACACGGCGGCCGTTCGAGAGTCGGGTCCGTCGGTCGGGTCGGGACCGGCGGCGGGACCGGAGAGCCTCGAGACGGTTCGGCGGCGCGCGCGGGAAGCCTGGCTCGAGATGCGTCGGCGCGACGTCGCCACGCCGGACGCGGTGGCGCGGGATCGGGGGATCGATGACGATCACGGTCGCTGATCCGCGAGGCATGGCGCGCACCGGTGCGTTCGTCCCGGTCGCGGCGATCCCGATGGATGCGCGGGTCGAGGCGCTGCGATTCCTCGCGGCCTATGCCTATTCGCCCGCCGGCACCGATCCGGTGTCGCGTCGGTCGCGCCGGCTGTGCGCGGCGATCAAGGCGGCCGACCCTGAAGTACTCGCAGGCGGCGCGCGGACGATCGCCGCGCTCGTGCGGGAGAGGGCGGATTTCGCGGCGCATCTCGACCCGGACGCGGTGCTCGTGCCGGTGCCGTCGAGCGTACCGCGGCCGACGGCCGAGACCGACGTGAGCGTCGATATCGCGCGGGCGCTCGCGCGTTGCGGTATCGGCGCCGGCGTGCGTGCGGTCCTCGCGCGCGGCATGCCGGTGCGCAAGTCCGCGACGGCACCGGTCGGCGCGAGACCCTCCGTCGGAATGCACTTCGCGTCGTTCCGGATCGTCGCCACGCCGCTCGAATCCGCCGTGACGGCGTTCGTGCTCGTCGACGACGTCGTCTCGCGCGGTCGCACGCTGCTCGCCGCGGCCTGTCGGTTGCGCGAGCGGTTCCCGCGGACACCGATCGTCGCGGTGGCCTTGATGCGCACGCTGGGTTACGTGACCGATCTGCCAGGACTCACCGCTCCTTGCCTCGGTGACATTCACTGGCGACACGGGGATGCGGTGCGCAGGCCCTGAGCGCGGTGCGGGTTGACCGGGGGCGGGGCGCGGCGGCATCGTACCGCGGCGCTTGCCACGAGCCCGATCGATGCCGTCTTCGCGTGTCTCCCCGTTTTCTGCGTCCCTCGCGCGCTTGCCGGATCGCGAGCTCGCGGCGGCGTTCGAGCGCGCGCTGCGCTCCGGCGACGGAGTGCTCGGTGCCCAAGCCGTTCACGAGACCTGGATGCGGGGGGCGTTCCCGGCGACGATCGAGGGGATGCTCGCGCGCTTGTGGGAGCGTGCGGCCGAGACGATCCCCGACTGGCTGCCGATGCGCTACGTCGAGCGGCTGCCCGAGATCTACGCGACCGCGGCGCGGTTCCAGGCGGACGCGCGGGGGCGTTCGAACCTGTATCTCGTGCTGCTCGACTATCGCGACCGCCGGGACGAGCCCTACGGGCTCTACGTGGGGATGACGAGCTACTCCCCGGCGCAGCGCTTCGATCAGCACAAGGCCGGCATTCGCGCGTCCGGCAGCGTGCTGAAGCGCGGCCTGGAGGTGCTCGCCGGCCCCACCTGGCACTTGCAGCGCATCGCCCGCGCCGAGGCGGCGCGCATCGAGGAGGCGCTCGCCGAGGCGCTCCGCGCGGAGGGGTTCTTCGTGCAGGGCGGGCACTGACCCGGCGGCGCGCCCGCACGCCAGCCGGCATGGGCGCGCGGCTTACCCGTCGCCGAGCTGCGCGACGACCGCGTCGACCTGGTCCGCGGCGCCGACGATCACCGGCGTGCGCTGGTGGATCCCGCTCGGCGCGACGTCGAGGAGCCGCGCGTTCGGCCCGGCGAGCGCCCGCCCGCCGGCTTGCTCGACGAGGAACGCGATCGGGTTCGCCTCGTACATCAGCCGCAGCTTCCCCTGGCGCGCCTTCGCGGTCGGCGGGTACAGGAACACGCCGCCCTTCAGCAGGATCCGGTGGACGTCCGCGACCATCGCGCCGGTGTAGCGGCTGGAGTACCCCTCGCGCTGCGCCCAATCGAGGTAGCGCTGGTAGCCGTCCGGGAAGCTGAGCCGATTGCCTTCGTTCACCGAGTAGCTGCGGTTGCCGGCCGGGATCCGCAGCCCGCGCTCGACCAGGATGAACGCGCCGACGGACGGGTCGAGCACGAACAGATCCACGCCGCGCCCGAGCGTGAGCACGAACACCGTCGACGAGCCGTACAGCACGTAGCCCGCGGCGACCTGGGCGGCGCCCCGCTGCAGCAGCGAGGCGTGCGCCGGCATGCCGGCCTCGTGCGGCAGGATGCTGAAGATCGTGCCGACGGCGCCGCAGACGTCGAGGTTCGACGAACCGTCGAGCGGATCGAACAGCACCGCATAGCGGCGCTCGCCGTCGGCCTCGTCGCGCAGGATCACCGGTTCCTCGTTCTCCTCCGACGCGACCATCGCGACGCCCTCGCGCCGGCCGAGGCAGGCGAGCAGCACCTCGTTCGCGAGCACGTCGAGCTTCTGCTGCGCTTCGCCTTGCACGTTGTCGCTGCCGGCCGGCCCGAGCACGTTCTCGAGGCGTGCCCGCCGCACCTTGTCGGCGATGATCTTCGCCGAGATCGACAGCGCGGAGAGGATCCACGAGAGCGTGCCGGTCGATTCGGGAAACCGCGCCTGCTCGGCGAGGATGTGCGATTGCAGAGTGATGATGCGCGTCGGATCGCTGGCCATCGGCGGCGTGCCCCTCGAGTCGCGAGTCGGGTCGCTAGCATGCCATGTCTCCGCGGCCGCCGTCGGTGGGCGAAACTCGCGTGCGTGAATCCACGCTTCCCGTCCGTGGGCGAGTTTCCTAAGATGCCGGAATGCCGCACCAAGGCCGACCGACCGTGATTCGCTGGCCGCCGGGTCGATCGGTCGCACCGCGCTCCGTGCGGTGGGGCGTCGCGCTGTCGATCCTCGCCGTGCTCGCGCTCGGCGCGGGGCCGCGCGAGGCCGCCGCGGGGGTCGCCCGCGCCCCGCGGGTGCGCGTCGCGCAGGGCTTGCTCGAGGGTCGCTGGGGGACCATCGACGGCACCCGCGTCCGCGAGTTCCGCGGCATTCCCTTCGCCGCCCCGCCGATCGGCGCCTTGCGCTGGCGGCCACCGGCGCGAGCCCCGGCATGGTCGGGTGTGCGCGACGCGCGGCGCTTCGGGCCCCGCTGCCCGCAGTTGCCGCTGTTCCCGGACATGATGTTTCGCTCCGACCGGATGTCGGAGGACTGTCTGTACCTCAACGTCTGGGCGCCGGCGCCGTCGCGCTGGCCGGTGGTGACGCGTCCGCGGCCGGTGCTCCTGTATTTCTATGGCGGTGGCTTCCTCGCGGGCGACGCCTCGGAGCGGCGCTACGACGGCGCGAGCCTCGCCGCACACGGGATCCTCGTCGTGACCGCGAACTACCGGCTCGGCGTGTTCGGATTCCTGGCGCTGCCGGCGCTCGCGGCCGAATCCCCGCACCGGGCCGCCGGCGATTACGGACTGCTCGACGAAGTCGCCGCGCTCGACTGGGTGCGCGCGAACATCGCCGCGTTCGGCGGCGATCCGCGCCGGATCACGATCGGCGGGGAATCCGCCGGTGCGATCTCGGTGAGCGCGCTGATGGCCTCGCGCTTGTCGAAGGGCTCGATCGCGGGCGCGATCGGCGAGAGCGGCGCGTTGATCGCGCCGATCGCGCCGCAACCGCTCGCGCGCGCCGAGCGGCAGGGTCGCGCGTTCGCGGCGGCCCTCGGCGTCCGATCGCTCGCGGCGCTGCGCGCGCTGCCGGCGCAAGCGCTGTTGCAGGCGACCCGAACGAGCCCCGCGAACGCCGCGTTCCAGCCGGACGTCGACGGCTACTTCTTGACCGAGGCGCCGGCCCGGGTGTTCGCGCGCGGCGCCCAGGCGCGGGTCCCGCTGCTGCTCGGGACGAATTCCGAAGAGGCGTCGTACCGCGCGCTGCTCGGCCCCGCGGCGCCGACGCCGGCGAACTATCGGGTCGCGCTCGCGCGCCGTTTCGGTGCGCTCGGCCCGCGCGTCGCCGCGCTCTATCCGGGTGCGGACCCCGAGGAGGTCCGGCGTTCCGCCACGGCGCTCGCGTCCGACCTGTTCATCGCGCACTCGACCTGGGTGTGGATGGATCTGCAGCGGCGGACCGGGCGGGCACCGGTGTATTTCTACCGGTTCGATCGGGCCCGGCCCGCGGCCGCGCACGCGGCGCCGGGCGAGCCGCGGGCGACCGGGGCGGTGCACAGCGCCGAAATCGAGTACGCGCTCGGGAATCTGCGGCGCAACCCGGTGTATGCGTGGACGGCCGCGGATTTCGCGGTGTCGCGGATCCTGGAGGGGTACTTCGTGCGATTCATCGCGACCGGCGATCCGAATGGCGGCGGGCTGCCGACCTGGCCGGCGGTGCGGCCGGCGCGCGGCGGCTTGACCCGCCAGACGATCGGCACCGCCACCCGCACGACGATCGATCGCGAGATGGCGCGCCAGCACTTTTTGACGCAATACTTCGCGGATCATCCCTCGTCGTGACGGCGTACCCGATGCACCAACGCTCGCACCCCTGGCTCGCCGCGCTCGCGGCCTTGCTCCTGATCGGCGTGTCCTGGACGCCGCGATCCCGCGCGGCGGAAACCGTGCGGATCGACGCCGCGGCGGCCGGCACGCCGTTCCCGCACTTCTGGGAAGCGATGTTCGGGTCGGGCCACGCGACGCTGGCGATGCGCGAGGGGTACCTGCGGGACCTCGCCGCGGTGAAGAAGATCACCGACTTCCGCTACGTGCGGTTCCACGGAATCCTCGACGACGACGTCGACGTCTACAACGAGGACGAACACGGCAATCCGGTCTACAACTTCACGTTGGTCGACACGATCTACGACGGCTTGCTCGCCCACGGCGTGCGGCCGTTCGTCGAGCTCGACTTCATGCCCCGCGAGCTCGCGTTCAACCCCGACGACCTGCACGTGTTCTGGTACAAGCCGAACGTGTCGCCGCCGAAGGATTACCTGAAGTGGGACGGACTGGTGCGGGCGCTCGCGCAGCACCTGATCTCGCGCTACGGGATCGACGAGGTGTCGAAGTGGTACTTCGAGGTCTGGAACGAGCCGAACGGCGATTTCTGGGGCGGCGTGCCGCAGCAGCAGACCTATTTCGACTTCTACGCGCAGACCGCGCGCGCGCTGAAGGCGGTGAGCCCGCGCCTGCGCGTCGGCGGTCCGGCGACCGCGCACGCGGCCTGGATCAGCGCGTTCCTGCATTACGTCGCCAGCGAGAACGTGCCGATCGACTTCGTCTCGACGCACGGCTATGCGGACGACACCGCGGAGAATCTGCTCGGCACCAAGCGCAAGGTGCCGTACGACGCGCGCGTGTGTCTCGCGGTGGATCGCGTGCGCCGCGAGATCCAGCACTCGGCGTTGCCGAACCTGCCGCTCTTCTGGACCGAATGGAACGTGATGGGCGAGGACGGCGCGCGCGATACGACCTACGTCGGTCCCGCGGTCGCCAACACGATCCGTGGCTGTGACGGCAAGGTGCGGATGATGTCGTTCTGGACGTTCTCGGACGTGTTCGAGGAGAGCGGGCCCAGCAAGCGGCCATTCACCGGGATGTACGGCCTGCGGGCGTACGGCGGCATCAACAAGCCGAGCTTCTACGCGTTCGGGCTGTTGCACCAGCTGGGCGACGAGCGCCTCGCGAACCCCTCGGAGCACGCGATCGTGACCCGGACGAAGGACGGCGGGCTCGCGATCGCGCTGTGGAATCTCGTCGATCCCGGCACGCACGGCGTGACCCGGACGATCCGCCTCGCGGTGAGCGGGGTGCATCCGGATGCCGCGGTGTCGATCCAGCGCGTCGACGATCACTACGGCAACGTGCTGCCGATCTACCAATCGATGGGCAGCCCGCGCTACCCGACGCCGCAACAGGTCGCGCAGATGAATGCGGCGACCGCGCTGCCGGCGCCGGAGATCGCGCACCTGCGGGACGGCGCGCTGTCGCTCGCGCTCGAGCCGAACGCGCTGCTGCTCCTGAAGGTTGCGCCCGACATGCTGGCCGCGCCCACCACGCCGCCCACGCCGATCGCGGCACCGGCGACCAAGACGCCCGCCGCAACGCCGGCCTCGGCCCCGGCCGTCGCCCCGTCCCGGCCTGTGAAACCGGCCTCGACCCCGACCGTCGCCCCGTCCCGGCCTGTGGAACCGGCCTCGGCCCCGGCTGTCGCCCCGTCTCGGCCTGTGAAACCGGCCTCGGCTCCGGCTGTCGCCCCGTCTCGGCCTGTGAAACCGGCCTCGGCCCCGGCCCCGGCCCCGGCCGCTGCGCCGTCGCCGGCTTCCGCGGCGTCGGTCCCGCCCTGAATTGGCTTCAAGCCCGCCGCGACGGTGATCAGCACCGCGGCAGCCGCGCGGCGGGCTAGAGGCCTCCGCCGCCAGCGCTGGGCTGACCGATCTCCGCGCGCTGCTGGTTGAGGTTCAGTCGTTCCTGTTGCTCTTCCAGCACCTCCGATCGCAGGCGCGCGGCGTTCACGCAGTGCCTGATCGGCAGATTCGAGCCGATCGGGATCTGCGTTCGGCAAAACAGGGTTTCGCCGCCGCGAGTCATCGGCCGGTAGCCGTCGTTACGCGCCATTTCGAGCAGGTGCTCGGATACGCCGGCCGGCGCCGCGGGACTCGCTGCCGGTGTCGTCGACGGGGCCGATACGGCCGCGGCGGCCGGTGCGCTCGGGTCGGCCCGACGCGGCGATTGCGCACAGCCCGCGATCAAGGCTCCGATCACGGCAAGGAGGCCGAGACGTTGCGTGGATCCAAGCATCGAAGTGACCTCCACGATCCGATCGATCGTCGATTACCCGCCTCTGACTATACTCCCCGGTGGGCCGCGGGGATGGAGGGCGGCGCACCAGGGTCCCGCGGTCCGTCGGCCCGTGGCCCGGCTCGCGACCCGTCGCCGGTGCAGTCGCCGATGCGCAGGCTATACTTCATCGCATGATCTTCCGTTCGCTTCCGAGGGGGCGCCCGCGTCGGGCCGGGCTCTGGCCGCGGCTCGCGGCGGCGGCGCTCACCGCCGGGCCGACGATCGCCGCCGCGACGCCCGCGGCGAACCTCGCGCAGCAGGTGCTGGCTTGCCACGGTGTCTCGGCGGATCAGCAGCGCTTGCAGTGCTTCGATCGGCTCGCCGCGGCATTGGCCGCGAGCCCACCAGCCGCGGCGCCCGCGCGCCCACCGACGGTGACGCTCCCGGACCCACGGCAGACCTTCGGGCTGTCGTCGGCGACGATCCTCGCGCAAGAATTCAAGCGTCATCCCAAGCAGCGGTCGATTGCCAGCATCACCGCCCAGATCGTCCGGCTGCAACAGGCGGCGGACGGACGCATGGTCTACCAGTTGTCGAACGGCCAGGTCTGGGAAGAACTGCTCGACGACGGCTACGCGCCGCCGGTGGCCGTGGGCGATCGCGTGGAGATCTCGCGGGGCTGGCTGGATTCCTACTGGATGCAGACCCCGTCCCGCCGCGGTTGCAAGGTCGAGCGACTGCGCTGATCCCGGGCCCCGCGCCGATTCCGCGGAGCGCCGCCCGATCGTGCGGCCGCGCCGACCCGCCGTCTCACGCCCCCGGCCACACGTCGAACGCGATGCTGAGCCGCGGGACGTGACTATGGATCGGGTGGGTGCCGTGCCACAGGTACGAGGGAAACAGCACCAGCCGGCCGGCCCGAGGCTCGACGTCATGTGCCGGCCCGACGCCGGGGGCCGGGTAGCGCGGTTCGCCGAACGTGAGCCAGCCGAGTTTGAGCGTCGGATCGCGCACGTCCTCCTCCGGTATCGCGACGTCATATGCGGCGCTCACGAGGCCCCCCGGGTGGTAATGGTTGACTTCGAACCCGCCGCGTTGCAATCGCACGGACCAGGCGCCGGTGAACTGCACCCCGCCGTCCCGCAGTCGCGCGAGCGGATGATCGGGCGACACCTCGAGTCCGGCGCGGTATTCGCGGACCGCCGCATGAAAACTCGCGAACGCCGCCTGGATGACGGGATCGGGATCGCTCAACAGGCTCCGGGAGGTTTGCGTCCCGTTGCGCACCGTCCGGTCGAGCGGTTGACGCTTGAAGCGGTGGCGGTCCTCGAGCACCGTGCTCAGGGCCGCGTTGAACTCGGCGATCGTGCCGAAACCGGGCGGCGGCGGTAGGTCGAACACGCGGACGAAGCGCTCGTAATCACACAGTTCCAGGTAGCGATCTTCCCCGAGCATCCGCGCCACCGTGGCCTCGAACGCGAGCCACGCCGCGGCGAGCGGATCCCGCTGGCGTTGCGCGGCGATGAAGGGTCGCGCTTCCGCGGGTCGCCCGCGGGCGATCAACACGGTCACGAGGTTGAGCGCGGCGCCGGGGCCGTCCGATGGGGTGCTGGCCGCCTCGAGCGCCTCGGCCTCGGCGTCTTCGAGCCGACCCTGGTCCAGCAGGACCCTCGCGAGCGTCGACCGCACCGTCGCGTCCGACCCGTTGCGCGTGAGCACGTCGCGCAGCAGCGTCTCCGCGCCGGCCAACTCTCCGGAATGCCATAGCAGTTCGGCCAGCAGCGTCTGCAACGGCAGATGGTCCCGATGGGCGCGCACCACCGTGCTGAGCGAACGCACGAATGCCGGATCGCCGCGCATGAACCGCAGCGATGCCAGGGCCCGCTGTCCCTCGGGGTTCAGCGGTTGCAGTTCCACCGCCCGCGCGAACTCCCGCTCGGCGCGCTCGAGATCGCCCGCGTTGACCGCGGCGCGACCGAGGTTGTAGGCGACTTCGTAGCCGTCGCCGCCGAGGCTCCGCGCCCGCTCGAGCGAGGCCACCGCCTCCGGCCGCTCGAGTCGGACGAGCAGTTCCCCGAGATTGTGATGGGCGACCGCAGACCCTGGGTTGAGTGCGATCGCGCGCCGATGCGCGTGCTCGGCCTCGGCGGTACGGCGTTGCTGGGTCAGCGCGAGCGCGAGGGTTTCCCAGGTTTCCGCATCGTTCGCATCGCGGCCGAGGAGGGCGCGGCACGGCGCCTCGGCTTCCGCCCCGCGACCGAGGTCGACCCAGGTTTGCGCCAGTCCGAGCAGCGCGGGGGGGAATCCCGGCAGCCGTCGCAGCGCTTCCCGGTACGCCGACTCGGCGTCCATCAGCTTCCGGCGCTTGCGCAGCAGATTGCCGAGGTTCGCGTGGAATTCTCCGCGCTGCGGCTCGAGCGTGAGGCTGAACCGCAGCCAGTGCTCGCCCTGATCCCAGTCGCCGGTGTCCTTCAACGCGAGTCCGAGCAGATGGGCCGCGATGGCGTTGCGGGGTTCGCGCGCGAGGATCGCGCCGCAGATCGCGGCGCTCGCGAGCGGCTGCCCGCGTTGCAACAAGGTGGTCGCGCCTTCGAGGGTCGGAACGTCGAATGTCTCGGTCATGGTGGCGATTGGATCGCTCGCGCTAGGCGCCGTGTCAAGGCACGCTGGAGCCGTGGTTGAAGCGCAACAATTCGCAATTCCCTTCTGGCGGCTGATCGTGCCCCGGTGGCGGTTGGCCGAGTCGAGCGGGGACCCCCCTGCTGCGCGGGCACAGTCCGGGACCTGCGCGGTGGGTCTTTACAACAACGGCGGCAGAACCTATCTTACATCCCTTAAGATGTCTTGTTGCGTTTGTGCACCAGATGGCGACGAGACAGCTATTCATACATCGCCTGGGAGAACACTAATGGGAAAAAATCAGTTCCTGCAGCAGGCCATTCGACTCGCGCTCGCGAATGCTGCGGTGGCGTCGGTCGCCCTGCCGGTGGCATCGGCGAACGCCGACGCGGCAAAGGATGCCTCCGCGGGACCGCCGGCTCCACTCTTGCTCGCGCAAGCGAATGAACCGGCGCAGGGGGCAGCGGCGTCGAACGCACCGGCCACGGCGAATACGCTCCAAGAGGTGGTGGTCACCGGTTCGCGCATCAGCATTCCGGGACTGCACTCGACCAGCCCAGTGATCTCGGTGAGTTCCAAGGCGATCACGCAGCTCGGTGCGACCTCGGTCGAGGACGTGCTGAACCAGCTGCCGCAGGTGCTCGCGGACCAGGGTTCCAGCGCGTCCAACGCGGCGACCGGTACCGCGACGGTCAACCTCCGCGGCCTCGGCTCCCAGCGCACCTTGGTGCTGATCGACGGCCAGCGCTTGATGCCCGGCGACCCGGGCACCGGCGACAACTCCGCCGACATCAACAACATCCCGACGGCGCTGGTCGAGCGCGTCGACGTGCTGACGGGCGGCGCCTCCTCGGTGTACGGCGCGGACGCCGTCGCGGGCGTGGTCAACTTCATCATGAACGACCACTTCCAGGGCTTCGAGATCAACGCGAACGCGTCGGCCTACCAGCACAGCCAGCACGATGGCTACGGTGGGGTCTCGCCGGCTTCCGGGTACGGCTCGGCACCGAGTTCGGTGATGGACGGCGCCGAGAAGGACATCAGCTTCATCCTGGGCAGCGACTTCGCGGACGGCAAAGGCAACGCGACCGCCTACCTCACGTATCGTCGAACCAATCCGGTGGTGCAGGACTCGCGCGACTTCAGCCGCTGCACGCTCGCGACCAGCGGCGGCAACGTCGTGTGCTCCGGGTCGAGCACCTCGGCGACCGGCGGGTTCTTCTTCACGAATCCGCCGGGGGCGGACGGCTACTTCACCGGGCCGCCGATCTTCGGCACCGTCGATCCGGCCACGGGGCAGATCGTGCCGGGCATCCACCATTACAACTACGGCGCGACGAACTATTACATCCGACCGGACGAGCGCTGGAACGGTGGCTATTTCGCGCATTACAACCTCGACCAGAACCACCAGGTTTACAGCTCGTTCATGATGATGGCGGACCACACGGTCGCGCAGATCGCGCCGAGCGGTGCGTTCTTGACCTCGGGTCTCGGCGTCAATCCGGTGACCGGTTTACCGGACGGCGGCTGGACGGTGAACTGCAACAACCCGCTGCTGTCGGCCCAGGAGGTATCGACCTTGTGCGCAGGCCAGACCAGCGGCAATGCGTCGGTGCTGTTCGGCCGGCGCAACGTCGAGGGTGGCACCCGCCAGGACCACCTGAACCATACCTCGTTCCGGATGGTGATCGGCAGCAAGGGCAACCTCACCGACAACCTGACCTACAACGTGTATGCACAGGAAGGCCTCACGCTGCTGCAGGAGAACTATCAGAACGACGTCTCGAAGCAGCGGATCACCTACGCGTTGAACGCGGTCGTCGATCCGACCACCGGCCAGGTGGTCTGCGGCGCGAACGCGAACGGTGCGAACGGCGCGCCGGGCTGCGTGCCGTGGGACATCTGGGGCCTCGGCAGCCCGTACGCCAGCCAGTTCACCAACGCCGCGGGCGGGCCGACCGCCGCGTCGGTCGCGTACATCACCACCCCGGGCTCGGAGCAAGGCCGGACCGAGGAGCGCGTGTACCATGCCGACTTCACCTACGACGGCACGGCGGATGGCATCAAGATGCCGACGGCTCACGACGGTCTCGTGGCCAACTTCGGCGCCGAGTATCGCGAGGAATTCGTGACCTTGCGGCCGGACCAGGAGTTCCTGACCGGCGACCTCGCGGGCCAGGGCGGCGCGATCACCCCGATCAGCGCCGGGTTCGGCGTGAAGGAAGGCTTCGTCGAGTTGCGTCTGCCGGTCGTGCAGGACATGCGCTTCGCGAAGGAAATCTCGATCAACCCGGGCTACCGCTACTCGAAGTACGACTACGGCCCGACCACGAGCACCTACAAGATCGAGGCCGACTGGTCGCCGACGTCCGATTTCCGCTTCCGCGGCGGTTACAACCGCGCGGTGCGCGCGCCGAACCTCGGCGAGCTGTTCGCCGAGCGCCACGTCGCGCTGGACGGCAGCGAGGATCCTTGCGCGACCACCGGGTTCGGCTCGCCGCCGAGCTATCTCACCGGGTCGGCGCTCGCCGCGCGCAAGGCGTCCTGTCTCGCGCACGGCGTCACCGCGGCACAGTTCGGTGCGACCGGCGTCGCGGGCAATCCCGCCGGCCAGTACAACGGCCTGATCGGCGGCAATCCGCAGCTGACCCCTGAGAAGGCGGACACCTACACCTTCGGCGTGGTGTTCACCCCGACCTTCGTGCCGACGCTCAGCGCGACGCTCGACTACTACGACATCAAGATCAACAACGTGATCGGGAGCTACGGCGCGAACCTGATCGTCAACCAGTGCATCATCAACAACAATCCAAAGTTCTGTAACCTGGTGCACCGTGACGGTTCGGGCTCGATCTGGCTGTCGCAGGGCGGCTACGTGACAGATCCGACGTTGAACCTGGGTTATATTCAGGAGCGCGGCGCGGATCTCGCAGTGCATTACCGCGAGGATCTCGGCCGTTTCGGTGCGCTGAATTACGCGTTGAATGGTACCTACGAGTTCTCGTTCATCACCGAGCCGTACCCGGGGTCGGGGACCTACAACTGCGCCGGCTACTTCGGTGGCACCTGCGGCAATCCGCAGCCGAAGTGGCGGCACACGTTCACGGCGACCTGGGAGACGCCGGTGCGCAGCCTCGATTTCACCGTGCGCTGGCGGCATTTCGGGAACACGGAGATCGACTCCGCGAGCCCGTCGCCGTTGCTCGCCTCGAGCTTCCAGAAGGACGTTCAGTGGACCGGCAGCCGCGACTACCTGGACCTCGTCGCGAGCTACGAGCTCGTGAAGGGCGTCCACGTGCTCGTCGGCGTGAACAACGTGCTGGACAAGGATCCGCCGATCCTGCCGACCACCTCGCTGCCGGCGCCGTTCTTCAACGGCAATACCTATCCGCAGGTGTATGACACGCTCGGTCGGTATATCTTCATGAACTTGAAGGCGGACTTCTAAGCCGAGTTTTTCCATCGGTTCTTGGTGGACTTCGCGCCCCCTCGCCGCTACGGCAGCGAGGGGGCGTTTTTCTATCCGCGTTTCGCGACGCGCGCGGCGTGACGCGAGGCGCCGGCGCGGCTTATCCTGTCGACCATGGCCGCCACCGTAAGTCCAGCGAGCGCCTTCGACGCCTTGCGCGAGGGGCTCGCGCACGCGCGCGCGCTCAGCCGATCCGGCGATGCCGCGGCGGCCTTGCGACGGCTCGAGGAGTTGGCGGCGAGTCATCCGACGTCCGGCGTGCTGTGGCAGGAGCGCGCCGCGTGCCTCGCCGCGACCGGCGATCGGGTCGGTGCGGCCGCAGCCTATCGGCGCGCGGTCGAATTCAACGACGCGCTGCCGGATGCGTGGCGGGCACTCGCCGGCTTCGCACGCACGTCGGGCCGCGCGGCGGACGCCGAACGGGCGGCCGCAGCGCTCGCGAAGCTCCAGGCCCTCCCGCCGGAGCTCGTCGAGGGATCGAGCCGTCTCAGCGAAGGCGATCTCGACGGCGCCGAGTCGATCATCCGGGGGTATCTGACCCGTCACGGCGCGCACCTCGATGGGATGCGCCTGCTCGCGCAGATCTGCTCCGACCGCAAGAACTTCGACGACGCCGAGTTGCTGCTCGAGGCGATCCTCGACCGCAATCCCGACTACCACGAGGCGCGTTACGAGCTCGGAATGATCTTCAAGCAGCGGCGGCGGTTCTATCCCGCGCTGCTGCAGGCCGAGCGGTTGCTGGCGTTGTTTCCGCAGGAACGCAAGCTTCGGCTGTTGTACGCGGGCGCGTGCGATGGGCTGGGTCGGTTCGAGGAGGCCCTCGCGGTGTATCGGCAGCTGCTCGCCGAGACGCCCGAGGATCGGGAGCTGGAATTCGCGATCGGACTCGCGCTGCGCAATCAGGGCAAGACGGAGGAATCCGTCGGCGTGTTCCGGCGCTTGATGCGCCTCGAAGACAGCGTCGGCTCCGCGTACGCGGCGCTCGCCGACATGAAGACCTTCCGCTTCAGCGACGAGGACCTCGCCGCGATGCGCCGGATCGCGGCGGATCCGCAGGCCACGCCGCAGCACATCGCGGTCTGCTTCGCGCTGGGCAAGGCGCTCGAGGATCGCGGCGACTACGAGGAGTCCTTCCACTGTTACGCGCGGGGGAATGCGCTGCGGCGCGCCGAGGCGCGCTACCACCCGGAGGCCGTCGAGCACAGCCTCGGGATTCGTGAGGCGCTGTTCACGCCCGAGTTCTTCGCCGCTCGCCGGGGCGTCGGCTGCCCGCGGCCCGATCCGATCTTCATCGTCGGGATGCCCCGTGCCGGATCGACGCTGCTGGAACAGATCCTCGCATCGCATTCGCAGGTGGACGGCACGCTGGAATTGCCGGAGATCCCGCGGCTGGTCAAGCAGTTCCGCCCGCGCCGGCCCGAGGAACGGGACCGCTACGCGGAAGTGCTGACGGATCTGCGGCCGGAGGAGTGGCGTCGCCTCGGGGAGATCTACCTCGAGGAGACCCAGGTCTACCGCGAGAAGGCGCCGTTCTTCATCGACAAGATGCCGGGCAATTTCCTGGACGTCGGCTTCATTCACCTCATCTTGCCGAACGCGAAGATCATCGATGCGCGGCGTGACGCGATGGCGTGCTGCTTCAGCAATTTCAAGCAGCTGTTCGGCAACGGCCAGGAGTTCAGCTACGGGCTGCGGGACGTCGGTCACTATTACCGCCATTACGTGCGGCTGATGGCGCACTGGGACCGCGTGCTGCCGGGCAAGGTCCTGCGCGTGTGGCATGCAGACACGGTGAACGACTTCGAGGGCACGGTGCGGCGCTTGCTCGACTTCTGCGGCTTGTCCTTCGAGCCGGCGTGCCTCGAATTCCACAAGACCGAGCGCGCGGTGCGCACGGTGAGCTCGGAGCAGGTGCGCCGGCCGATCTACCGCGAAGGCCTCGATCAGTGGCGTCACTTCGAGCCCTGGCTCGGGCCGCTGCAGGAAGCGCTCGGTTCCTTGGCCGGCGCCGATCCGCGGCCCACCGAGCGGTGAGCCCAATGCGCCGAGGCCGCGGCGGATGAGTGCGAATCGCGGCGAGCCGGTGAACCGCGAGCTCAGCTTCCGCGGCCTCGTGCTCGGCGCGCTGATCACCGTCGTGTTCACCGCCGCGAACGTCTACTTCGGCTTGAAGGCGGGAATCACCTTCGCGACGTCGATCCCGGCCGCGGTGATCTCGATGGCGCTGCTGCGGCGGGTGCGCGGCGCCACGATCCAGGAGAACAACATCGTGCAGACCGTCGCGTCGGCGGCGGGCACGCTCTCGGCGATCATCTTCGTGCTGCCGGGCCTGGTGATGATCGGCTGGTGGCGGACCTTTCCGTACTGGACGACGTTCCTGATCTGCGCGCTCGGCGGCGTGCTCGGGGTGATGTATTCGATCCCGCTCCGACGGGCGCTGGTCACGGGCTCGACGCTCCCGTACCCGGAAGGGGTCGCCTGCGCGGCGGTGCTGAAGATCGGCGGTCACGGTGCGACGGACGCTGCGGACAGCGGCGGCGGCGCCGACGACGCCCGCGCAGGTCTCGGCGCGGTCGTGCGCGGCGCGTGGACGTCGGCCGCGTTCGCGGCGCTGATCGGTACGCGTCTGTTCGCCGGGGACGTCGCCCGCTACTTCCGCGTCGGCGCGCGCGGCGCGACCGGGTTCGACTTCAGCCTGTCGTTCGCGCTGTTCGGCGTCGGCCACCTCGTCGGTCTCTGGGTCGGGCTCGCGATGCTCGTCGGCGCCGCGATCGCCTGGGGCGGACTCGTCCCCTGGTTCACCGCGCTGCATCCGCTCGTCGGCGGCGCTGCGGCGGCCGCGGCGGCTGCGTGGAGCGCGCGCGTGCGCTTCGTCGGCGCCGGCGCGATCGGCGTCGCCGCGGTCTGGACGCTGTTGTCGCTCGCGCGCCCGGTCGCCTCCGGCTTGGCCTCGGCCCTGGCCGCGTCGCGCACTCGCCGCGCGCGCGGTGCGGATGCGCTCGCGCGGGTCGAGCGCGACATCCCGATCGGGATCGTCGGCCTGGTGACCCTCGCGTGCCTGGTTCCGGTCGCCGCGATCCTCGCCGCGTTCGCGCGGGGCAGCGGCCTCGGCGCGTACGCTGCGGTGCTGGTCGCCGGCGGACTCGCGTACGTGGTCCTGATGAGCTTCTTCGTGTCCGCTGTCTGCGGCTACATGGCGGGGCTGATCGGGGCCTCGAACAGTCCCTTGTCCGGCGTCGGCATCCTGGTCGTGATCGGCGCCGCGGTCCTGCTCGCGCTCGGCCTCGAACCCCGGTTGCCGCCGGAGGCGGGCCGCGCGCTGGTCGCGTTCGCGCTGTTCGTGACCGCGGTGATCTTCGCGGTCGCCACGATCGCGAACAACAACCTGCAGGACCTGAAGACCGGGCAACTCGTCGACGCGACCCCGTGGCGGCAGCAGCTCGCGCTTGTCGTCGGCGTGGTGATGGGCGCGGCGGTGATCCCGCCGGTGCTTGGGCTGCTGAACGAGGCCTACGGATTCGCCGGTGCGCCGGGCGCGGATCCGGCGCGGGCGCTGCCGGCGCCGCAGGCGGGGCTGATCTCGGCGCTCGCGGTCGGCGTCCTGCAGGGAAAGATCGATTGGAGCCTGATCGTCGACGGCGCCGCGATCGGCGTCGCCGCGATCGCGGTCGATGCGGCGCTCACGCGCCGCGCGCGCGGCGTGAGCTTGCCGCCGCTCGCGATCGGACTCGGCATCTACCTGCCGACGTCGACGACCTTGATGGTCGTGCTCGGCGCGATCGCGGGCCACTGGTTCGAGCGCCGTGCGGACCGGGGGCCGGCGCCCGAGGCGACGCGGCGGCTCGGTGTGCTGCTCGCCTCCGGCATGATCGTCGGCGAGAGCCTCGTCGGCGTACTGCTCGCGGCGCTCGTCGTGTTCTCCGGCCGGCCTGCGCCGCTCGCGCTCGTCGGCGACGGCTTCGCGGGCGCGTCGGTGTGGCTCGGCGGATTCGCGTTCGCCGCGGCGATCGCCTGGCTCTATCGGTCGATCGGGCGTCCGCCGGTCAGCTCCTTCATCAGCCGGTAGGTGAACTCGACCTCCTGGTAGAAGCCCTGCTGGCTCATCCGCTCATTGCGGCCGTGCATGCGGATGTCCTTGAGATCGTTCCAGCCGCCACCGATCCCGTAACTCGGGATCCCGGCGTTGCGCGTGTAGACCGAATCGCTCGCGCCGGCGAACATGAACGGAACCACCGGCACGCCGGGCCACATCGAGTCGACGACCCGGCCGACCTGCGCGAGCAGTCGCGGATCCGGCGGGGATTCGCCCGCGCGCGGATAGTCGCCGAGCGGCGCGACGACGACCTGGGGATCGGCGACGACCCGCTCGAGCGTCGCCTGCGCCGTGGCGACCGACGTGTCCGGCATCAACCGGCACTGCACGGTCGCGACCGCGCGCGAGGGCAGCGCGTTCTCCTGCACGCCGGCGCGCAGCATCGTCGCGACGCAGGTCGTGTGCAGGATCGCGTTCATCGCGACGTCCTGCGAGAGCCGCGCCGCGGCGGCGGCGTCGACCGTCGGCGAGGCGGCGAGCTTCAGCAGGTCCGCCCGCCGCTCGCCGTGCTCACGCGCGGCGAGGTCGCGGAAATACAGCCGCGTCGTCGCGTTGGTCTCGTACGGGAATCGATACGCCGCGACCCGCAGCAGCGCGTGCGCGAGCGCGTAGATCGCGTTGTCGGGCCGGGGCTCCGAGCTGTGCCCGCCCTTGTTGGTCACGGTCAGCGTGAAGGTCGCGTAGGCCTTCTGCACCGTCTCGACCGCGAAGTCGAGGCGCTTGCCGTTCAGGAGCTCGCCGCTGTTGCCGTCGGGATTGATCACGAGGCCGGCGTCGACCGCGCGCGGGTGATGTTTCAGGAGAAACGCCGGTCCATCCTCGGCGAGGCCCACCTCCTCGTCGGCGGTGAACGCGGCGATGATGTCGCGATCCGGCGCGTAGCCCTCCTGCTTCAGCCGGATCAGGCTCGCGGCGACCGCCGCGTCGCCGTCCTTCATGTCCGAGGTCCCGCGGCCGTAGAACCAGCCGTTGCGTTCGGTGAAGCGGAACGGCGGCGCGGTCCAGTCCGCGGCCTTCGCGTCGACGACGTCCATGTGACAGATCCACAGGACCGGCTTCAGGCCCTTGCGCGCCGTGCCCTTCAGGCGGACCACGACGTTCACCTGGCGGGGAGCCTGCGGCTCCGGCAGCACCCGGATCTCGGCGTCCGTGAAACCGTTCGCCTTCAGGTACCGCACGATCACCGCGGCCGTCCCGGCGGTGCCAACCGAGTGCACGGAGCGGATGTCGACGAGATCCCGGTAGATCTGGCGCGCGAGCCGTTGGTTCGCGGCCGGCGGAACCGGTCCGGGCAGGTTCGGCGGCGGGGTCTCGCCGAATCCGAAGGCGATGCCGCCGGGCAGCAGGCCCGCGAGCGCGAGCGCGGCGAGGGGACGGCGGACGTTGCAGCGTCGATCGAGCATCCAAGGACTCCTCAGCAGTTCACGAACGAGCGATCCCGCGTCACGGCGGGTCAATGCGCGGGTGGCGCGCCATGGCCTTTCGCGGCCTTCATCAGGAACACGATCGGCACCATCGACAGGAACACCAGACCGAAGAACCAGAACGCGTCGAGATACGCGAGCAAGCGCGACTGCTGGTCGACGAGGAAACCGATCGTCGCGAGCGCGTGCAGCGGCGCGTTCGCGCCGCCGAAGATCGGCGCGAAGTGCGCGGTCAGCTGCGCGAGCAGCGACCGGTACGCCGGATTGCCGGCGTGCAGGTTCGTGACCAGCACGCTGTGATGGAACTGGCTGCGCCGGACCAGCAGCGTCGAGGCGATCGAGATCCCGACGCTGCCGCCGAGGTTGCGGCACACGTTGATCAAGGCCGACGCATTGTTGGTCTTCGCCGCCGGCACCGATCCGAAGGCTTCGGTGTTGATCGGAATGAACAGGAAGGCGAGGCCGAGGGCCTGCACCACGCGCGCCAGCATCACCGTCAGATAGTCGGTCGAGAGATCGAAGTGCGACACCCACAGCAGCGCGAGGCCGCAGACCGTGAGCCCGAACGCGATCAGCGCGCGCGCGTCGATCCGGCCGATCGCGCGGCCGACGAACGGCATCAGCAAGACCAGCATCAAGGCGCCGGGGGTGATCACGAGCCCGGCGTCGGTCGCGGTGTAGCCGAGCAGTTCCTGCACGAACGCGGGGACCAGGAAGGTACTGCCGAGCAGCACGAAGCCCAACATGAACATCAGCAGCGAGCTCACCGCGAACGTGCGGTCGCCGAGCAGGCGCAGATCGACGATCGGTTCGCGCGCGCGCAGCTCGCGGATCACCAGCGCGATCAGCGAGAGCGCCGAGACCGCCGCGAGCGTCGCGATCAGCGGGGAGGAGAGCCAATCGTCCTCCTGGCCGCGATCGAGGACGACCTGCAGCGCGCCGAGCCCGAGCGCGACGAACCCGAAGCCGAGCACGTCGAAGCGGGTGCCGCGGCGGCGCGCGTCGAGTCGCGCGCTCACGAGGTGCGGCGGGTCCTCGATGAACGCGAGGATCAGGAACACCAGGATCGCGCCGACCGGCACGTTCAGCAGGAACACCCAGCGCCAGGAGATGTTGTCGGTGATCCAGCCACCGAGCGTGGGCCCGAGCGCCGGGGCGAACACCACCGAGATCCCGTAGACCGCGAACGCCATTCCGCGTTGTTTCGGGGGGAAGGTGTCGGTCAGGATCGCCTGGGCCGTCGGCTGCAGGCCGCCGCCGGCGGCGCCCTGCAGCGCGCGGCAGAACACCAGGGTCGCGAGGCTCGGTGCGATGCCGCACAGGAGCGACGCGATCGTGAAGCCGACGATGCAGATCAAGAAGAAGCGCTTGCGGCCGATCCGCGTCGAGACCCAGCCGGACACCGGCATCGAGATCGCGTTCGTGACGAGGTACGAGGTCAACACCCAGGCCGACTCGTCCTGGCTCGCGCCGAGATTGCCGGCGATGTGCGGCAGGGACACGTTCGCGATCGAGATGTCGAGGACTTCCATGAACGCCGCGAGCGCGACGATCGGCGCGATCAACCAGGGATTGATCCGCGGCCGGTAGGCGGCCGTGGGTCGAAGAGCGCCGGCGGTATCCATCGCCCGACAGGGTAATCGCAGCGCGTCGCGAAAGGAACCCGATCCCTTGCGCGGTTCCAGCGTCGGGCTCGGGAAAGTCCGTATTGCTCGCTCACCGGGGATCCGCCGATCATCGACTCTCGCCGAGGAGAGGCCATGCCCGACCGCGATGCCGCCGTGGCGCGCTTGATCGAGGCGCCGCAGCTTCAAGCCCTGATCGACGGGCTGAAGGACCGCGGCTACGCGGTGCTCGGACCGCGTCGCCGTGGCGATGCGATCGGCATCGACACGCTCGACCGGATCGAGGACCTGCCGCGGGGTTGCCGGACGACCCAGGCGCCGGGCCGGTATCGGCTCGAGGAGTCCCCGGACGCGGGGACCTTCGAGTTCACCCCGGGCGCGGACTCGTTCAAGCGGTGGCTGCATCCCCCGCAGCAGACCGAGTTCCGGTTCCGGCGCGAGGGGTCGGGGTTCGTGCCGATCGAGTCCGCGCCGGCGCCGAGGCCGCGCCATGCGTTCCTCGGGATCCGCGCGTGCGAAATCGCCGCGATCGCGGTACTCGATCGGGTGTTCCTCGAAGGCCGCTACCGCGACCCGGGCTACTCGCGTCGCCGGGAGGGCGTGTTCCTGGTCGCGGTCAACTGCGTGTCCGCGGGGGGCAGCTGCTTCTGCACCTCGACCGGGACCGGCCCGCGCGTCGAGCGGGGGTTCGATCTCGCGTTGACGGAACTCCGGGATCCGGCGCATCGCTTCCTGGTGGAGATCGGCAGCGATCGCGGCGCCGAGCTCGCCGCGCAGCTGCCCGGCGGACCTGCGCCGGCGGACGCGCTCGCGGCGGCCGCGGCGCTCGTCGCGCGCTGCGCCGATGCGATGCCGCGGCGGTTCGATCCGGCGCGCGTCGCGCGCCGGCTGCGCGAGACGCCCGAACATCCACGCTGGGCGGCGATCGCCGAACGCTGCCTCGCGTGCGCGAACTGCACGATCGTGTGCCCGACGTGCTTCTGCACGACGACCGTCGACCGGACCGATCTCGCGGGCACGACCGCGACGCGCGAGCGACACTGGGATTCGTGCTTCACGCTCGGCTTCTCGCACCTGCACGGCGGCAGCGTGCGCACGAGCACCGCGTCCCGCTATCGGCAATGGATGACGCACAAGCTGTCCGCGTGGCTGGAGCAGTTCGGCACGCTGGGCTGCGTCGGCTGCGGCCGCTGCGTGACCTGGTGTCCGGCCGGGATCGATCTCGCCGCGCTGGCCGCGGCCGTCGACGCGGAACCGGATCGCGGCTCGGGGAGGAACTCGCATGCGCCTTGAGGATCTCGGCGACGCGGTCGCGGGCTGCACCCGCTCGGTCGAGTTCATGCCGGGCGACTACCTGCTACGGGTCGGGGCGCCGGCCGACGAGTGTTATTTGATCGAGCAAGGCCGCGTCGCGATCGAGGCGCATGCGCCGGCGAGGCCCGCGGACGTGCTCGCGACGCTCGGTGCCGGCGATCTCGTCGGCCTGTCCTGGATCCTGCCCCCGTACCGCTGGGCGTACGATGCGCGTGCGGTGCAGGCGGTGCGCGCGATCGCGATCGACGGCCGGCGCGTGCGCGAGCGCTGCGACGCCGACCCGCGGATCGGCTATCACCTGCTGCAAGGCGTGCTGCGGGCCGCGGTCGAGCGCCTGCAGGCGATGCGCCTGCAGCACCTCGACGTGTATCGCGGAACGGCGCCGTGAGCGCCGCGCTCGAGGAGGGATCGGTTCCGCGCCGCTACCGGGTCGAGGCCGTGCGGCCGGAGCTCGTCGACACGGTGAGCCTCGAGCTCGCGCCGCCCACCGGCGAGGCGCCGGCGTTCGAGCCGGGGCAGTTCAACATGCTGTACGCGTTCGGCGTCGGCGAGGCCGCGATCAGCGTGAGCGGCGATCCGGCGACGCGGGCGCGGATCGTGCACACGGTGCGCGCGGTCGGTCCGGTCAGCCAGGCGCTCGCGGATCTCGCCGTCGGCGCGACAGTCGGCGTGCGCGGCCCGTTCGGCCACGGCTGGCCGACGTCCGCGGCGCGCGGCCGCGACCTGCTACTGATCGCCGGCGGCCTTGGCCTCGCGCCGCTGCGGCCCGCGTTGCTGCGCGTGCTCGCCGAGCGGGCGCACTATGGCCGGGTCATCGTGCTGGTCGGCATGCGCACGCCGCCGGAGATCCTGTTCCGCGCGTCGCTCGAGGCCTGGGGCGCGCGCGCCGATCTCGAGGTCGAGGTGACCGTGGACCGGGGAGATGCCGCCTGGCGCGGGCACGTGGGCGTCGTCACCAGCCTGATCCCGCGGCTCGCGCTCGAGCCGCGGAACACGGTCGCGTTCGTCTGTGGCCCGGAGCTCATGATGCGCCACGCCGCGGAGGCCTTGCGCGCGGTCGGGCTCGAGCCCGCGCAGATCTTCGTGTCGATGGAGCGGAACATGAAATGCGCGATCGGGCTCTGCGGCCACTGCCAGTTCGGGCCCGCGTTCGTCTGCAAGGACGGCCCGGTGATGCGGTTCGATCGGGTCGCCCGCGCGCTCGCGGTCCGGGAGTGGTGAATGGCGACGCCGGCGCGTCCGAAGCTCGCGGTCTGGAAGTTCGCGTCCTGCGACGGCTGTCAGCTCTCGCTCCTCGACGTCGAGGCGGATCTGCTGGCACTCGCGGACCGGGTCGAGATCGCGCATTTCGCGGAAGCGACCGCACGCGACGGGCCCGGACCCTACGATCTCTCGCTGGTCGAGGGCTCGGTCGCGACCGCGCGCGACGCGGCCCGGATCCTCGAGGTCCGCGCGCGGTCGAAGCGTCTGGTCACGATCGGCGCGTGCGCGACCGCCGGCGGGATCCAGGCGCTGCGCAATTTCGCGAACGCCGCCGAATTCGTCGCCGCGGTGTACCCCGAGCCGCGGACCCTCGACGTGCTCGCCGAGGTCACGCCGATCCGCGACCATGTCCCGGTCGACTTCGAGCTGCCCGGCTGCCCCGTGGACCGCGGTCAGCTGCTCGAGGTGATCGCGGCGATGCTCGCGGGTCGCCCGCCGGCGATCGCGAGCCACAGCGTCTGCGTCGACTGCAAGCTCCGCGGGAACACCTGCGTGCTGGTCGCGCGCGGCGCCCCGTGCCTCGGTCCGGTCACCCACGCGGGCTGCGGCGCGATCTGTCCGGCCTATGACCGCGGCTGCTACGGCTGCTTCGGGCCGATGGAGACCGCCGATCCCGCCGCGCTCGCGAAGGCGTGGCGCCGGCAGGGACTCGCCGACCGCGACCTGCGGCGGGCGCTGCACGCGTACTGCGCGGCCGTCGAGCCGTTTCGCAGCGCCGGAGGCGACCGTGACGCGTAGGCGCCTCGTCGTCGAGGAGATCGCGCGGGTCGAGGGCGAGGGCGCGCTCGACCTCGAGATCGAGGCCGGGCAGGTCACGGTCGCGCGCCTGCGGATCTTCGAGCCGCCGCGCCTGTTCGAGGCGCTGCTGCGCGGCCGGGATCTCCGCGAGGCGCCGGACATCGCCGCGCGCATCTGCGGGATCTGTCCGGTCGCGTATCAACTCGGCGCCGCGCAGGCGATGGAGCGGGCGCTCGGGCTCTGCATCGAGCCGAGCGTGCGCGCGCTGCGCCGCCTCCTGTACTGCGGCGAGTGGATCGAGAGCCACGCGCTGCACGTCGTGCTGCTGCACGCGCCGGACTTCCTCGGCTATCCGGACGCGATGCAGATGGCGCGGGACCATCGGGCCGCGGTCGATGCGGGGCTCGCGCTGAAGCGGTTCGGCAACGACGTGCTGAGAACCCTCGGCGGCCGGGAGGTCCACCCCGTGAACGTCCGCGTCGGCGGGTTTCACCGCTGGCCGCGCGCGGACGAGCTCGATCCGCTCGCCGCGCGGGCGGCCGGCGCGCGAGCGCAGGCCGTGGAACTGCTGCGCTGGGCGGCTCGCTTCGATTTCCCGGCGATCGAGCGGGACTACGCGTTCGTTGCGATGCGCGACGCGCAGCGCTATCCCTTGAACGAAGGCCGGATCGTCTCGAGCGGCGGGCTCGACATCGATCTCGACGACTTCGACCGGCACTTCGTCGAGCACCAGGTGCCGCACTCGACCGCGCTGCACGCCGCACTGCGCGGGCACGGCCCCTATCTCGTCGGACCGCTCGCGCGGTATGCGCTGAACTTCGACCGTCTGCCGGCCGAGGTGCAGGCGCTCGCGCGCGAGGCGGGGCTCGGGCCCGTCTGTCGCAATCCGTTCCGCAGCATCCTGGTGCGCCTGCTCGAGGTGGTCTACGCGTGCGGCGAGGTCGAACGCCTGGTCGCGGACCTGCGGCGCGCGCCCGCGCCGCTCGCGCCCGCGCTCACGCTGCGTGCCGGGGTCGGCCAGGGTTGCACCGAGGCGCCGCGCGGGCTGTGCCACCACCGCTACGCGATCGACGCGACCGGCGCGATCACGAGCGCGCGGATCGTGCCGCCAACCTCGCAGAACCAGGCGTCGATCGAGGCGGATCTGCGCGAGCTCGCGAGCCGCCACCTCGATGCGTCGGACGAGGACCTGAGCGCGCTGTGCGAGCGCGCGATCCGCAACCACGATCCCTGCATCTCGTGCTCGACCCACTTCCTGCGCTTGACCGTGCGCGGGCGATGAACGACAGCGTCGCGGACCGTCTGGTGATCGGCGTCGGCAACCCCGATCGGGCCGACGATGGGGCCGGGTCGCTGGTCGCGGCGCAGATGCGCGCGCTGCGGCTGCCGCGCTGGCGGGTGATCGTGCGCACCGGCGACCTGCTCGGGCTGCTCGACGACTGGGCCGGCGCCGGCGCGGTCGTCGTGGTCGATGCCGCCGCGCCGCTCGCGCGGGCGGGCGCGATCCATCGCTGGACGCCCGGGCGCGAGGGACTGCCCGTGCCGCCGCGGCCACGGTCGACCCACGGCTTCGGGGTCGCCGAGGCGCTCGCGCTCGCCGAGCACCTCGGCTGCCTCCCGCCCGCGCTCGTCGTCTACGCGATCGAGGGCGCGAATTTCGCGGTCGGGGGGGCGATGACGCCCGCGGTGCGGCGCGCGTCGCTCGCGCTCGCGCGGCGCCTCGGCGCCGGCCGCGGCGTTCCGCTCGGCGCGGCGCGCGCGGTGCCGGTGCGGGCGCCTTAGTCGTCCGCCGTCGAGTCCTCGCGTGCGGCGTCGAGCCGTCGCCAGCGCCGTCGCCGCCGCCGCTCGCGCCACTGCCGGACGCCCAGGTTCAACGCGAACCACGCGCACGCGGCCGCGATCGGCCAGGCGACGACGCGCGGCCAGATCGCCGCGCAGGCGGCGATCGCCGCGAGCGCGAGCGTCGCCGCGGCCAGGGGCCCGCGGCTCGTGTCGCCGAGCACCCGGTGCGCGCGCAGCGCGACCCCGACGCTCGTCGCGATCCGCAGCGCGCCGACCGCGGCGCGGCTCGAACTGCCGCCGCCACGCCGCAGCGCCCGCGCGCGCCGCGCCGCCGCCGGGTCGCTGCTGCCGATGCGCTCGCTGTGGCGGAAGCGGCGCGGCGCGAGCACGATCTCGGTCGCGTTCGCGAGATCGGCCTCGTACTGTGCGGCCAGCCCGCGGGCGAAGTCCTCGTTCTCGACCGCGACGTCGATCTCGCGGTTGCCGAACCAGCTCGACAGGTTCAGGTTCGACGAACCCACGCGCGACCACAGGCCGTCGACGACCGCGGTCTTCGCGTGCAGCATCGAACCGTTCCATTCGTAGATCCGCACCCCGGCGCGCAGCAGCGGCCGGTAGCCCGAGCGCGACAGCGCCGCGACCACCGGCACGTCGCTCGCGCCCGGCACCAGGAGCCGCACGTCGACGCCGTCGTGCGCAGCGCCGACCAAGGCCTGCACGTAGGGTGCGACACCGAGGTAATAGGCGTCGGTGAGCCACAAGCGGCGGCGGGCCATTGCGACGACCAGCAGGTCGAGGCGATACAGCGTCGCGCTCGTGGGGTGCGTCGCGATCACCCGCACCGCGACCGCGCCGTGCGGCGGCGCCGGCGCGTCGCCGGCGTCGGGCTCGAGCGGCGCACCGAGGCTGCACCAGCTGTCGAGGAACGCCGCCGTCAAGCGCGCGACCGCCGGGCCGCGGATCGCGACGCCGGTGTCCCGCCACGGGGGCACCGCGTGCGCCGGGTCGCCGAGCCACTTCGCGCTGATGCACACCCCCGACAGGAAGCCGTCGCGCCCATCGACGACCAGCAGCTTGCGGTGGTCGCGGCTCACCCAGCCGAGCGAGTGGCCGATCCGCGGTGGGTTGTAGATCCGTACCTCGCCGCCCGCCGCCCGGAGCGGCGCCCAGAAACGGCGCCCCGACTGTCCGAGGCAGCCGAGCCAGTCGACGATCACCGCGACGCGGATGCCCGCGCGCGCGCGTTCCGCGAGCGCGTCGCGGAATTCGACGCCGACGGCATCGTCGCGGAAGATGTAGTTCTCGAGCAGGATCCGCCGTTGCGCGCCACGGATCGCACGCAGCCAGGCCGCGAAGTGTGCCTCGCCGTCGCACACCAGGTCGACCGCGTTGCCGGGGATCGGCGGCGCGCCGGCCGCCCGATTCAGCAGTCGCTCGGCGAACTTCGAGTAGGTCGGATCTCGCGGGGGCGCGGCCATCCGGCGAGTTTAGCGCGTGCGCGGACTTCGCCGGCACGGCGCCGGTGCCGCGGGCGCGATGTTCGCGGCCCCGCGGGCGTCAGCGCTTCGCGCAGAACTGGTCGTGCAGGGTGCGGATGATCGCCGCGGTCTCGCCGCTCGACAAGGCGTAATGGATCGACTGTCCCCGGCGCCGCGTCGACACCAGCTTGTGCTCGCGCAGCAGCGCGAGGTGCTGCGAGACCGCGGATTGGCTCAAGCCGACGCACGATTGCAGCTGGCCGACCGACTTCTCGCCCTCGGCGAGCTGACAGACGAGGAGCAACCGCGCCTCGTTCGCGATCGCCTTCAGCACCGCGGAGACTCGCGTCGCCCGCGAGTGCAGGGCCGCCAGCTCACGCCGGTGCAGCGCGGTGATCGCGGCTGCGGGCGCCGCCTCGGTCGCGCGGGACCGGGTCGCGCGGGTCGCGCGGGTCGCACGCTTGCGCGCGGGCGTGTGCTTCATGCGCCGCAGCCGGCGAAGCCGTCGGCGGTCATCTTCGCCTCGTAGGGACCCGCGACCTGCGTGCCCGGGACGAGCGTCGGCTTCACTTCCGCCCAGTTCTCGGGCTTCAACACGAGGAGCCAGCCGCGTCCGTACGGGTCTTCGTTCGCGAGGCTCGGCGTCGCGACCAGCGTTTCGTTGATCTCGACGACCGTGCCTCCGGCCGCGACCTTCGCGGGCCCGACCCACTTGCCGGACTCGACCGTCGCGCAGGACTTGCCGGCCTTCACTTCCTTGCCGACGCCCTTCGGCGTGAACGCGACCAGGCGGCCCGCCATCGCGGTCGCGACCGCGGTCATCCCGACCTTCACGTTGCCGTCGTCGAGTTCGCGAAACCAGATGTGGCTTTGCACGTCGTAGAGCAGATCATCGGGCAGATTGCAGCCGCGCACCGTCGCCATGAATCGAACTCCTCTCGTCGATGGCCGTTCAACCGGACTGCGCGCGCACCGGCTTCGATGCGCAGCAGAACTCGCCCAGCCGTTCGGTCTGGAGCTTGCCGCCGACGAACAAACACAGATGGTTCGCGAGCAAGGCCATCATCCGTGCGCGCCGGCCGGCGTCCGGGTGTTCCGGCTGCCATTTTAGCAGGTTGTAGTGATAGACGAGTTCGCGGCAGCTCTCCCGGCAGGCATTGAAGCTCGGCATTTCCCGCGTGCCTTGGCGGTGCAGCGCGAGCAAGCGAGAGCCCTCCTGGCGATCCTCGGTCGGCGACTCGCCGCGCGCGCGGACCCAGTGCTCCAGGATCGCTTCGCCGAGTCCGAGGATCTCCTCGGCGTCGCCCGCCGCGGGCGCGGAGTCGGCGAGCGTCGCCAGGCGCGCTTCGATCGCCTCCAGCGCGATCATCCGAGTCCCTTGCCGGCGAGCAGCTCCCGCGACTCCGAGACGTTCTCGTGGAGGCCGACCTGGCGCGCCGACAGCCCGAGCGCGAGCCCGAGCAACTGGGTGAAGTACACGATCTTGACCCGGGTCTTGCGCTGAAAGCGCTTCTCGGCCCGGATCTGGTGCATCTCGAGTCCCGAATGGCACGTCGGGCACTCGGTCGCGATGATCTCGGCGCCCGCGGCCTCGGCGGCGTTCAGGATGTTCAACACGAGCTTCGTCGACAGGTCGCTGTCGGACAGCGTGTGCGCCCCGCCGCAGCACGCGGTCTTCAGCGGGAACTCGACGTTGACCGCGCCCGCCGCGGCGAGCAGGTCGTCCATGAAGTGCGGCTTCGAGGTCGACTCGCTGCCCGGTCCGGCGTCCTTCTCGGGGAAGATGTTGCGCGGCCGGGTGTACATGCAGCCGTAGTAGTTCGCGATCCGCAAACCCTTGAGGCCGCCCTTCACGCGCTCGCGCAGGCCGTCCTCGCCGATCGCTCCCTTGATCCATTCGAGCGCGTGGATCGACTCGACCTGCCCGGGTTGGTAGGTCGGGTGACCCGCCTTCGTGGACAGCCGGTCGACGACCGCGGCGCTCGCCGGGTCGTGTGCGAGGTCGTGCTCCGCCTTCTTCAGGTTGTGGTAGCAGCCGTTGCACGGCGCCATCACGACGTCCATCCGCATCTGGTTCGCGGCGATCGACATCACGCGCGACGACAGGTAGGTCTGGACCTTCGGGTCGATGTTCTTCACCTCCATCGCCCCGCAGCAGTTCCAGTTCTCCACCTCCACGAGGTCGAGCCCGAGCGCCTTGCCGACCGCCTTCGTCGAACGGTTGTACGGATGGCCGGTGCCCTCGAGCGCGCACCCGGGGTAATACGCGACCCGGCGGTACTTGTCGGCCTTGGGTTTGGTCTCGGACATCGTGCGTCAGGCTCCTTCGCGAGTCGTCGGGGGGCCGCCGGGTCCGTCGAGGCCGAGCGCGCGCCGCTGCGTCGCCTGCTGGTCCTTGACGTAGTCCTCGATCGCGGCGCGTGCGCGCGACCAGCCGCGGGTCCGCGGCGCGATCGCGGCGCTGAAGCCGAGCCGCGCGAGCAGGCCGATGGGCAGGTGCCGGGCGAGGCGCTTCGCCATCTCGATCAGCCAGTCCTGCTGGAGCGCCTGACCGGTGCGCGCGAAGAAACGACGGATCGTCCGACCGTCCTCGATCTTCCCATGACGAATCACCTGGTCGGAGAACACCTCGTCGAACACCATCGACGGGGACTTCGGCGTGTGTCCCTTGAGCTCGAGCCAGTGCGAGATCGCCTTCATCACGCCCTCGGGGTTCACGTCGCGCGGGCAGATGTGGGTGCACTTGTTGCAGCTCACGCACTGCCAGACGATGTCCTTGTCGCGCAGCAGCTCGGCTTCCATCCCGATCCGCACGAGGTAGATCCAGAAGCGGGGATTGAAGTCGGGGTTCACCGCGTTCACGGTGCAGGCGTTCGTGCAGGACCCGCACTGCCAGCAGCGGTGAATGAACTCGCCACCCGGCAGTGCAGCGATCTCGTCCTCCAGCGCCTCGTTGTAATCGGTGACGACGCGGGACTGGATGAAGGTGCTCCAATGCCCGGAGACGTCGACGCCGTCGACCGTCAACTGCTCGTGGGTGCGCAGATTCTCCGGCCGGATGAGGTCTTTCTCGTGGATCGGCATGGGCGTCTCAGACGGCCGCCGCGCGGCCTTCGATCGTGTTCAAGCGCGTCCGGCCGTTGCCGGCCCTCACGCCGTCGAGGCCGAGCAGCCGGCGCGTGAATTCGAGCGGATCCGGCTCGGCCGAGAAGTCGGTGCGCAGGTAACTGCCGCCCTGATCGCAGATGTACTCGGCGTAGACCTGCGCGCACAGCAGATCGACGTAGTAAAGCATGTCGCGGAAGAAGCCCTGGCGTGCGAGATAGCCGCTGAGCTCCTCGCGCAGCGCGAGGAAGGTCGCGTAGTCGTCCGCGACCGCGATCCGCTGCGGGCTCGCGTCGTCGGCGAACCAGATCTCGCGCAGCACGCCGGTGTTGGCCGCGGCGTCCCAGATCCAGCGCGTCATCAACGGATAGCGCTCCGGATCGACGTTGTGCAGCACCTCCGCCGCGAGGTCGCGGACCCAGCGTTGGTGGCGGTCCTCGCCGAGGCCGGTGCCGAAGCGCGCGAGTCGCTCGTCGGTCGACGCGGGTTCGTCGATCGCGTCCAGCAACTCCGCGAGCTCGCCGCGCAGCGCGTCGTACGCCGGTCGTTCGAGCCAGCGACCGATCCATCGTCGGACCGTCGGCAGCAACGGGCACAGCACGCCGAACACGGCCGGCTCGAGCGTCGCCAGCGGGTCCGGCCCCGCCAGCAAGGCCTCGCGGAACGCCGTGCCCTTCAGCTTCAGCGCTTCGACGTACTGCTCCAGTCCGCCGTGCGGCTCGGCCCCCGCGACGAGTCGTGCGAGACTCGCGGCCAGCCGGTCGCCGCTCAGCTCGAGCCGCACCGGTGGCGGCACCGCGGGCACGCGCCTCATGCGCTCGCCTTCTCGGCGCCGAGGGATCCGAGCGCGGTCAGCGCCGCCGCGTGGCCCTGGCCGATCGAATCGTCGATCGTCTCGGGTCCGCTCGCCGCGCCGGCGACGAACACGCCCGCGCGCGAGGTCTCCGCCATGTTCCCGTAGGCGTTGCGGCGCGCGAGATAGCCGTGCGGCTCCAGCGCGACGCCGAAGGTCGAGGCGATCGTCTGGTTGTCGACGTTCGGGTCCATGCCGATCGCGTGGACGACGAGGTCGAACGGAATCGTCACGGGCCGTTTCACGAGGGTGTCCTCGCCCTTCACGATCAGTTTCTGCCCGTCCGAGGTGACCTCCGCGATGCGCGCCTTGATGTACTTGATCTTGAACTCTTCCTGGCTGCGCCAGTAGTACTTGGTCTCGTAGAGACCGAACGTGCGGATGTCCATGTAGTAGATGTACACGTGACAGTCGGGCAGCTCCTCGCGGATCTCCATCGCGAGATTCGCCGACACCGTGCAGCAGATCTTCGAGCACCACTCGCGGCCGATCTGCCGGTCGCGCGAGCCGACGCACAGCAGGATCGCGACCCGCTGCGGCTTGCGGCCGTCGGACGGGCAGTGCACGCCGCGTCCCGAGGAGATCATCTGTTCGACCTGCGTCGTGGTCACGACGTCCGGGAACGTGCCGAACCCCCATTCCGGCTTGTTCAGCGAGTCGAAATGGGTGAAGCCGGTCGCGAGGATCGCCGCCCCGGCGCGCACCGTCGCGCCGTCCGAGAGCTGCGCGGTGAAGTCGCCCGGCGACCCGTCGAATGCGCGCACGGTCGTCCCGGTGTGCACCTCGACCCGCGAGTCGCCGCGGACCCGCTCCACCATGCCACCGATCGCATCCTTCGCCCACTCGCCGGACGGCACCAGCTTCGCGTAGCCCGAGAGGATCGGCGCGCCGCCGAGGCGGTCCGCCTTGTCGACGAGGACGCTGCGCCGCCCGACGCGCGCGAGCGCATGCGCGGCCGCGAGGCCGGCGGGTCCGCCGCCGACGATCAAGATCGAGTCGTTCATCCCGCGTGCCCCACGCGCTTGAAGCCCGGGCCCGAGGTGATCATCCGCCGCGGGTCGTAGAGCGTTTCGCCGCGTCCGGCCGCGACGTCCTTCAGGTATTCCTCGAACTCCGCCTTGCGCGCACGCCAGTCGATGCCGAGCTTCTCCATCAGTCCCTCGGTCGCGGAGGCATGCCAGTGCGACTGCACGATCTTGTACGGGTGCGCGCCGCAGACGAGCGCCGCGAACTGGCAGTCCGCGAGCACCGGCAGCCCGACCGGCCGGCCGTCCGCCTTGCTGATCCACTGGTTCTTGTCGAGCGTGGTGATGCAGCCAGTGTCGTGACCGATCATCACGTCCGCGTGCGCTTCCTCGACCGCGACCCGGATCTTCCGGTCGATCGCGAACGAGCGGGTGAACTCGCGCTCCGAGATGATGTGGCGGAAGCCGAAGCCGCAGCAGTCGTACCAGGTCGAGTAGTCGATGACTTGCGTGCCGAGCGTCTGCATGATGCCGGTCGACACCGCGACGCGATTGCCGTCGAGCACCGTCTCGTCGTAGATCACGTCCTCGGGGATCATCTTGTAGACGTGGCAGGCCGGGTGGATCGTCGCGCGGATCCCGCTGCAGTCGATCACGCGCCGCTTCGCGACCTCCTCGCGCATCACGTGCAGCCACTCGGAGTAGTGCACGATCTCCTCCGGGATCAGGATCTTGCCGTCGACCAGCCGTCCGAGCTTGCCGAGGATCTTGCGCACCCGCTCGCGAAGCTTCGCCGAGTGCATCAGGAAGCTGCGCATCTCCTTGTAGTTGCCGAACGAGGTGCCGCAGTGGACCAGCGGGTAGTAGTAGCCGTCGGGCAGCCCCTGCGCCTTCGCCGCGACGTAGGCCTGGTGGAAGTTGCGCAGGAACACCGCCGCGAGGCTCTCGACGTTGCCGATGCCGGAGCCGTGGTAGTTCCACGCGGTGCAGGAGGTCTGATCGGTCTCGTCGAGGTATTCGATCTGCATCTGGTTCATCAACCAGAGGAGCGAGGTCGGATAGCCGGGGATGTTGCCGCACTGGCCGCAGGACTTGTGGTGCCAGAGCCGCGTCGTCGGGATCTTCTTGTCCCAGCCGTAGAGCGTCTTCACGTGGACCGGACGATGCTCGTCGGTGACCCGGTGCACGAGGATCTCGCCGTCCTTCTCGAGTTCCCACATCGCATCGCGGACGTCCGCCACGCGATCCTTGTTGGTGAGCATCGAGCGCCGATCGATGATCTGCTCGACCCAGGCGGTCGCGCTCTGCGCGTCCTTCGCGCCCAATGGGGCGCTCTTCCATTCGGCGCCGTGACCGGTGAAGCGTTCGCTCGCGGTTCGCTCGTCGGGATTGCTCATGTCGTCTCCTCCTCCTGTTCCTCGAGCCACTCGGCGTACTCGTCGCGCTTCTCGTCCATGATGTCGCCGATCACGTCGAAGAGATTCGGATCCACGGCCTTCAGACTCTCCAGCACCCCGGTCTCTTCCCAGATCGTGTACAGCTCGACCGAGGTCTTCAGGTTCACTTCCCACGCGGTCTTGGTCGTGTGCAGCGTCGGTACCGGAATCGCCTTGCGCAGCAGCGCGAGCGGCGCGTCGACCTTCGAGATGTTCGGTCCCCAGTCGGGGAACGCGTCCTTGCTGATCATGTCCGGGGACAGCTGGTTGCCGGTCGAGATCAGCTTCAGCATCACCCGGCTGAACGGCCGCAGCACGTTCTTCGCGGACTCCATCCCGTGCTTGATCGCGGTCTCGCGCATCAGCATCACCAGCCCGCCGGGCGAATTGCCGAACGGGCAGCGGGCCGCGCAGGTGTAGCACTGCGCGCAGGCCCAGATCTTCTCCTGCATCGCGTCGTAGATGCCCTCGAGATTCTCGGTCCACAGCAACTGCACGATCTCGCGCGGGCTGTAGTCGTAGTAGTGGGCCGACGGGCAGGTCGCGGTGCAGATCCCGCAGTTCAGGCAGCCGTTCAGCTCGTGATCGAAGCGCAGGTCCGCCTGGATGTCGCGGAAGATCTCCTCGAGCTTCTCGCGGGCAACGGGGGTGGTGCCGGCGAGGGGATCGCCGATGAATTCCTGCACGCGCGTCGTCGCGGTCACGCCAGTCATGCACGCCCCCTCACGAGGTCCGTCGTGATCAGTAGGTCAGGACCTTGTAGTCGTCACTCATCACGCGCTCGATCACGTAGGCGCCGCCGACGATCCCCGCGCACTCGGGGATCAGATCCGCCTCGGTCATGCCGAACAGGTCGAGGTTCGGCGAGCAGCAGTAGAACTTCGCGCCGGCTTCGTGAGCGTCCTTGATGAAGTCGAGCACCGACTTCGGCGATCCGGGTTTCACGAACAGCTTCTCGGCGACGCCCTTCTTCATCAGCCGGCCCGCGGTCGCGGTGCACACCACCTCGACCTCGAACTCCATCGCCGCGGCGACGGTCGCCTGGAATATCGGCGCGCCGAGTTCCTCGCCGTTGCGCGGATCGGTGTTCGCCATCACGATCATCAGCTTCGTCGCCACTCGCGTTCCCCCCGGATTGCCGGACCGCCAACGACTCGGCGGTCCGTGCCGTGGATGCCGGACCGCTCCTCAAGGTATTAGCCGAGGCTAATGTAGTTCGTTCGCGTGTGCAAGCGGGCTGTTGCCGGGTGCGCTGCGGGGTTCCGCTCAGCCGGGCGCGTGCGCCGCGTCGTCCGGCGCCATCCATCCCAGGCAGCGCACCAGGCCGGTCATCGTCGGCACCAGCGCGCCCTCGATCGCGGCGTTCAGCGTGCGCAGCTGCGCGAGCGCGGGGCCCGGGTCGGGCGGCGATTCGGGGAACTCCATGATCAGATCCTCGATCATCGCCGATTTGACCCCCGGGTGGCCGGCGAAGCCGAACGCGCGCGCGCCGATGCGGAACAGCGCCGGCCGCTGCGCCGCGTCGACCGCGAGCACCTGCGCCGACGGCGGCAGAAGCGGCCGGTCGCGGCCGTAGCGGATCGACGGGAAGCGCTCGGGCAGGTAGCCGTCGAGCGCCGCGGTCGTGGTGCGCTCGGCGACGTCGATCTCGAACGCCAGCGGCGCCGGCTCGATCGCGCCGCCGCCGGCGACGCACAGGATCAGCGCGCCCAGCCCGATCGCGAGGATCGGCACGCCGTGCGCGAGCGCATCGGCGGTGAGCGCGACCTCCGGCTCGAACGTCGGCAGGCGGGCGGGTCCCGGCGCGCCGCCCCAGGGACCGGCCCCGAGCAGCACCAGGCCGCCCGCGCGCTCCGTCGATCCGGGCAGCTGGCCGTCGGTGGTGAACGGCCGGAAATAGCGAAACCGGATCCGGCGGCCTTCGAGGTGATCCTCGATCAGCCCGAGATATTCCGCCGAGTCGTGCTGGATCACCGCGAGCGTGCGGATCCGGTCGGCCATGCCGGCGTGCTCCGCTCAGTCGCCGGAGGGCGGCGCCGCGAGCGCCGCCTCGATCGCCCGGCGGAACTCCGCCGCGCCGACCGTCGCGGTTCCGGCGGGCCGTGCGGCGAAGAACGCCTCGACGGTCGCGGCCGCGTCCTCGATCGCGACCCCGCGCAGCTGCGCTTCGAGATCGTAGATCAACCGCGGCGGTGCGACGAAGAAGTCGCCGGTGAGCAGCGCGTGCCCGATCCGCCGCGCCGGATCGCCCTCGCAGCGCAGGTACGCCTTGATCGTGCCGCCCGGGGCCGCATGGGTCCCCACGCGCACGCCGCGTCCCGCCGGCGGCGCGTCGATCTCGGCGACGAACGCCTCGCGTCCGATCGACTCGTCGTACAGGCGCTGCGCGCGCTCGCGCTCCGCGTCGCTCAGCGCGGCGCGCTCGAAGCCGATGCCGAGCGCGCGTTCGAACCCGTCGAGCAGGGCCGCCTCGACCGCGGAAATCGTCGGGGTCGCGTCCGCGAGCAGTTCGCGCAGCGTGACGACCCGGGCCGCCGCGGAGTCGAGGCCGCGCTTCGCGAGCTTCGCCTGCGGGATCCGCAGCGCGCCGATCATCGCCGCCGGATCGAGGTCGACGAGCACCGTGCCTTGATAGATCAGCGAGTCGCCGTCGAAGAATCCGCCGGTGCCGCTCAGCTTGCGGCCGTCGACCTCGATGTCGTTGCGCGGCCGGAACCGCGCGTCGATCCCGAGCCCACTCAAGCCGAGTGCCGCCGCCTCGCAGATCCGGCGCGCGACCTCCGCGAGCGGCGCGGCGCCGAGGGTTCGACGGCTGAACACGAGCTCCCAGCCGAGCTGTCCTTCGTCGAGATAGATCGCTCCGCCGCCGGTGATGCGCCGGCCGACGCCGATGCCGTGGCGCCGGCAGTACTCGAGATCGACCTCCTGCGAGAGCTCCTGGTGCCGGCCGACGAGCGCGCTCGGCCGGAAATGGATGAACCGCACCGAATCCGGGATCGCGCCCGCTTGGTGCAGCTCGAGCATCGCCTGATCGAGCGCGATGTTGTAGCGGCCCTGCTGCAGCCCCGCGTCGACGACCCGAAAGCGCGCGCTCATGCCTCCTCGGCGTCGCGGGCGCGCACGCCGAGCTGGCGGCGGATGCGCTGCAGGTCGCGCGCGTTCGGCTGGAACGGATAGCTCGCGATGTCGCTCGGCGGAGAATCGCCGTAGGGCCGATCGCAGGCCGACACGTCGTCGCGGAATTTGCCCGGGCAACCCGAGGTGCGGAACGCGACGCCCTCGCGGACGATCCGGTCGAGTTCGCCCGCCGGGACTCCATAGTCGACGACCCGGCCCTGCTCGTCGAAGCGCATGCGCTCGACGCGCGCGCCGGCGTAATCGATCAGGTAGCGCGCGAGCTGCACGCGCCGCCATTGGTCACGGGGCGTCGCCGGCAGATGGTCCATCAGGGAGCCTCGTTCCGGGAAGAAGCAGAACAAGTGGCTGTGGCCGCCGAGGTCGACGATCCGCTGCACCAGCGCGAGCGCCTCGGCCTCGGTCTCGCCCATCCCGATGATCACGTGGGCACCGAACCGGCGCGGACCGAACACGTCGCGGGCCGCGAGCAGGATCTCCCAGTACTTCTCCCACTTGTGCGGGGATTGCACGCCCTTGCCCCGGGTCCGCTCGAAGATCGCCGGCGTCGCCGCGTCGAGCGCGACGGTGAAGATCTCGGCGCCGAGGTCCTTCAAGCGGACGACGTCCGCGCGCTCCATCGTCGTCGGGTTCGACAGGATCGACACCGGAATCGCGCCCGGGTCGATCCGGCGGGTCCACGCCTCCAGCACCGCGACGGTGTCCGCGTCGGACCGCGGATGCGTGATCATCGAGATGCACATCCGGTGGAACGGACTCGCGGCCGGATCGCGCGCGACGATGTCGATCACCCGGTCGAGCGGCACGGCCGGCCAGTCGACGCGGATGAAGTTGCGGTCCGCGTAGTCCCGCTCCGCCTCGCGATGGCGCGCCAGACCGCAATACGCACAGTTCGCCCGGCAGCCTTCCGGATAGGTGAGCAGCAGGTTCAGGCAGCGCGTGCACCCGCAGCGATGCATCCGTCCCGGCATGATCCCGAGCGTCATCGCCGCCGCGGTCGACAGCTGCACGTACTCCGGCGAGCGCATGTGGGGGGCGAGCAGGTTGTTGTTCGGCAGGTACACGCCGTTCGGCCGTTCATCGGCGCTCTTCACGCGCGCACCGTTGCGCCGCTCGGCGGGCGTCGGCGCCGGCGCCCGCGGCTGCATCGCCGCGAACTCGTTGTGATCGACGGGCGCCGCCGGGCCGGCGTTCGCCGGCAGCCGCGAGGGTTCGATGCAACTCATGCGAGGACTCCTTCGTTCGAACCGGCGGCTGCCGCCCGGACCGGACCGCAGGCGCCCGCGCGCCGCGCGGGTTCGCCGATCTTGATGGAGCAGCAGGCGTTGTGCTGCTCGAACGGTCGACCGATCGCCCGGGCGACCGCGACCGCGCCGTCGGCCGGGAAGGCGATCCCATCGAGCCCGGCGAGCACCGCGTACGCGTCGGTCACGCGCTTGTGCATGCCCGGCGGGCGGGCGCAGCCGAGCAGCACCTGGCGATCCGGCAGCCGGCGCCGCGCCTCGGCGAAGATCCGGCCGACGTCCTCGGCCGGCGGGACCTGGAACGTCCCGGGGCTCGCGTAGAAGGGCATCACGACGACCAGCACCAGACTCGCGACCGGGTGCCGGGCGACGATGTCGATCGCGGCCCGCTCGCCGAGGATCTTGCCGAAATGCAGACCGATCACGACGTGCGGAGTCACCGCCATCGAGGTCGCGCACAGCGCTGCCAGCGTCGCCTCGAAATCCGCGACCGGGCGGTCCAGGTGGTAGACGTCGCGGATCGTCTGTTGCGCGCCGATCACGTCGAGCATCGCGACGTCGACGCCCGCCGCCTCCATCGCGCGCGCCCCGGCGGCGTCGGTGAGCGCGGTATGGATCGCGATCTGCAGCCCGGGATGATCGCGCTTCAGCCGCTCGACGACCGGGTAGAAGCGCCGATACGGGATCTCGTTGCGCCGGTTCGAGCCGCCCGACAACAGGAAGCCGCGCAGATCCTGCGTCGCGATCAACTCGCGGACTTTGCGCTCGAGCATCTCCGGCGAGGTCGCGGGCAACATCGGCGCGAGGATCTTCGCGCGGCAGTGCTCGCAGTCCAGCGCGCAGGCCGCGCCGGTGATCGAGAACGCGGGAAAGCTGTTCTTCGAGCAGCCGCGCAGTTCCGTGCTCGCGTAGTCCTTGAACGTCGGCGTCGAGAACCGGATCGGTCGGCCGCGCACCGTCCCGGCGGCCGCCTCGAGCTCGGCGACCAGCGCGGCGTCGATCGGCGCCTCTTCGAGTTCCTCGATGTTCGCAAGCGCGTCGAGCCAGTTCGTCACGTCGTGACAGCCTCCCAATCGGCAACGAGACCGCGGACCTCGGCCCGCACCGCGCCGCCGCGCGGCGCATCGGCGAGTGTCGTCAACCATGCCGGATCGATCCGATCCTCGTCAATCAGATCGCATGCGAGACCCGCGAGCACCTGCCGCGCGGCGGCGGGGAGGACGGCGGGGATCGGGCGGCCGCTGAGCCGCGCCCACAGCCCGGTCCACGCGCGCGCGAGCGTCCACGGATTGTAGCCGCCGCCGCCGAGCACGACCGCGGCCGGCGCCCGCGCGACCAGCGCGAGGACCGCGTCCCAGAGCGCGGTGTTGCCGAGCGCGAGCCCCGAGAGCGGGTCGCCGGCGAGCCCGTCGGTGCCGCAGACGACCACGACCGCCGCGGGCGCCACCCGCGCGGCGATCCGCAGCACCGCCTCGCGCATCAAGAACCGCAGCTCCGCATCGTCGAAGCCCGCCGGCACCGGAAAGTTCCAGGAGCGCCCCCCGCCGCGATCCTCCGCCGCGCCGGAGTACGGCCAGCGGCCGCGCTCGTGGATCGAGACCGTGTGCACCCGCGGATCGTCGCGGAACGCATCCTGCACCCCGTCGCCGTGGTGCGCGTCGAGGTCGACGTAGAGCACCGGCGCCGCGCCGCGCTCGAGGAGCCGGCGGACCGCGAATACCGGATCGTTGAAGTAGCAGAAGCCGCTCGCGCGATCCGGCCGTCCGTGGTGCGTTCCCCCTTCCGGGTGGAAGCACAGGTGCCCGCGCACCGCGAGCTCCGCCGCGAGCACCGAACCGCCGACGGCCGCCGCGGCGCGCGCGAACACGCCGGGGAACAGCGGGTTCTCGCGCGTGCCGATGCCGAAGCGGGTGCGGGTCGCGACGCTCGCGACCCCGGCGGCGTCGGCCGCGGCGAGCGCGGCGACGTAGTCCGGTGCGTGGAAGCTCGTGAGCTCGGCGACCGACGCGCGCGGGCTCGCGCGAAACGCGGCTGGCGGGAGCCAGTCGAGCGCCGCACACAGCCGGACCACGCTCGCGACCCGCGGGATCGCGAGCGGATGGGCGTCGCCGAAACCGGGCGAATCCCACATGCCGCTGCCGATGAAGATCGCCGATCGTTGCATCGCTCGTCCCCGGGGCGCCCGTCGGTCGCCCCGGGTCGCGCCGCGCGCGACGCGGGCAGGGGAACCGCGGATGCCGCCGCGCCAATATCCGCTTATTCTCATATTCGTGGGTACTAATGGAAAGTTTGGCTATTCGTCGTGGATTTGCTATGTTCGGGTCCAAGACGACGCGAGCCTGAGGGGGACGAATGGCTGAGGCAGGTTCCGAGCGGCGCGCCAAGCGCATGTCGATCATCGTCACGAAGGGGACGCTCGATTGGGCGTATCCCCCGTTCATCCTGGCGACCACCGCCGCGGCGATGGGCCTCGACGTCACGATGTTCTTCACCTTCTACGGGCTGCCGTTGTTGCTGAGGAAGCTGGATCTACAGCTCTCGCCCCTCGGCAATCCGGCGATGAAGATGCCGATGGCCGGGATGCACATGGGCATGCCGAACATCGCCTCGATGATCCCGGGCGTCGACTCGGCCGCGTCCGCGATGATGAACCAGCTGATGCGCAAGAAGGGCGTCGCGACCATCGAGGACCTGCGCGGACTCGCGGTCGAGTCCGGCGTGCGCATGATCGCGTGCCAGATGACGATGGATCTGTTCGATTACACGCTGAAGGACATGATCGAGGGACCGGAACTCGGCGGCGCGGCGACCTACATCGACGTCGCGACGCAATCGGAGATCAACCTGTTCATTTGACGTCCCGCGGCGCGGGACAGCGGCGGAGATTGCACGATGGCGGATCAGACAGTCGACGCGAAAGGCCTGAATTGCCCGTTGCCGATCCTGCGCGCGAAGAAGGCGCTGCAGTCGCTCGGCGCCGGCGGAACGATCGAGGTGCTCGCGACCGATCCGGGCTCGGTCAAGGATTTCCAGGCGTTTTGCCGCACGACGGGTAACGAACTGGTCGAGTCGAGCACCGAAGGGAACGTCTTTCGGTTCGTGTTGCGCAAAGCCGGCTGATCGATTCTCGACGAGCCGTGCATCATGGAGGTACGGCGATGAACCACTGGTTACCCAAGGTTCTGGTGTCGGCGCTCGTGCTCGCGGCGGGCGTCGCGCAGGCGACCAACGGCTACTTGACCGACGGCGTCGGGGCGAAAAGCGACGGCCTCGCGGGTGCGGGCAGCGCCGATCCCACCGACGTGATGATCGTCGCGACGAACCCGGCCGGCCTCGCGTTCGTCCCGGATCGCCTCGAGGTGGGCCTGTCGCTGTTCAGTCCGGACCGCAGCTATTCGACCTCGTCGAGCCTCGCGAACGGTTACGGCGGTGCGTTCACGATCGGGCCGAACTCGATCAGCAGCGGCAACAAGTTGTTCCCGATCCCGTACGTCGCGGCGAACTGGCAGATCGATCCGTCCGACAGCGTCGCGGTCGCGTTCTATGCGCGCGGCGGGATGAACACGGTGTGGCAGGGCGGTACGGCGACGTTCGCGCCGGGGCCGGGCGCCGCGCCGATCACCTTGCCCGGAACGTACGGCGGCGGAACCGCGGGCGTCGACCTGATGCAGGGGTTCTTGAGCTTCACCTTCGCGCATGCGTCCTTCGACCGGCAGTTCTCGGTCGGCGCGTCGGCGATCATCGCGATGCAGCGCTTCGTCGCGCGCGGGGTCGGGAACTTCGCACCGTACACCGAGACCTTCGCCGCGAGCGGGGGTACGGTGATGCCGACGGCGCTCACCAACAACGGCGCCGACATGTCCTACGGCGGCGGCGCATCGCTCGGCGTCGAATGGCGGCCGCTGCCCGAGTTCAGCGCCGCGGCCTCGTACACGACCAAGATGTACATGTCGCGGTTCACGAAGTACGCGGACCTGTTCGCGCAGCATGGGGCGTTCGACATCCCGGCGAACGCGACCGTCGGTCTGACCTACAAGCCGTTGCCGCCGATCGCGTTCGACTTCGACGTGCAGAAGATCTGGTACAGCGGCGTCGCGTCGGTCAGCAATCCGATCTCGAACCTGTTTTCCTGCCCGACGACCGGCGCCGCCGGACTGAACCTGCAGGACTGCCTCGGCGGCGAGTCGGGACCCGGGTTCGGCTGGCGCGACATGACCGTGTTCAAGTTCGGCGTGAGCTGGGCGCTGAACGAGGATTGGACCGGTCGGATCGGCTACAGCCACGCGCGGCAACCGATCCCGAGCTCGGAGGTGACCTTCAACATCCTCGCGCCGGGCGTCGTCGAGGATCACATCGCGGTCGGATTCACCCGGCACCTCGCGAACCACGGCGAGTTCGACATGGCGTTCACCTACGCGCCGGAGAAGACGGTCACCGGTCCGAACACGTTCGATCCGACCCAGACGATCGCGCTGCGAATGCATCAGTACATCCTGGATTTCGCGTACGCCTGGGCGCGTTAGCGGGGCTGCGGTGATCGCGCCGTTTCCGCACGTCTACCGCGCGTCCGCGGCGGCGGGGCAGTCCGGCGACGTCGCGGTGGATTCGCCGGGCCTCGCGACGATCACGGCGGGTCCGTCGGCGCCGTTCGGCGGCACCGGCGCGCAATGGTCGCCGGAGACGCTCCTGCCGGCGGCGGTCGCGAACTGCTTCGTGCTCACGTTCCGCGCGGTCAGCGCCGCGTCGATGTTCGGTTGGCTGCGCCTCGACTGCCGGGTCGAAGGGGTGCTCGACCGCGTCGATCGCCAATTGCGCTTTTCGCGGTTTCGCACGATCGCGACCTTGACCATCGCGGCGGGCGCCGACGCGACGAAGGCGCGCCGGTTGCTCGACAAGGCGGATCGCGATTGTCTGGTCGCGAACTCGCTCGTGGCGGCACGCGAGTTCACGGCCGAGGTCGTGTCGGCCTAGCGAGCGACCAGGTGCGCGGCCGACGCGCCCCGATCGCCGCCCGCGGTCACTGGGTCTTGCGCGGCGCCTCGACGAGATGGTCGGCGACGATCTCGACCAGGCTGTCGATGCCGCCCGGCCACTGCCAGTGGGCCTTGCTCTCGTCCATCGTCAGGCGGCAATTCGAGCACGCGGACACCATCGTCTTGGCGCCGGACTTCTCGACCTGGTCCATCTTCAACTTGAACACCTGGTAGCGCAGGTTCGCCGCGCGGCCGATCGCCTGCACGCCGCCCCCGCCCCCGCAGCACCAGTTCTCGTCCCCGGTCGGGGTCATCTCGCGGAAGCCCCGCGCGAACCCGCCGAGCACCTCGCGGGCATCGGCGGTCGCGCCGCCGCGACGCGAGACCTGGCAGGGGTCGTGATAGGTGATCGGCTCGTCGAAGGGCGTGAGCTGCAGCTTCCCCTCGCGCATCAAGTGCGCGAGGAACTCGGAGATATGCAGCACCTGGAACGGCAGCGGACGGCCGAGCATCGCCGCGGCGGACCAGCGCATCACCCCGTACGCGTGCCCGCACTCGGGAATCACGACGGTCTTCGCGCCGACGCTCTCGGCGGCCGCGACGACCCGCTCGACCATCGTCTTCGCGATCGCGCCCTTGCCGGCGAGGTAGCCGAAGTTCGTCGCTTCATAGCCTTTCGTGCTCAGTGTCCAGGAGACGCCGGCGTGATTCAGGAGCTTCGCCATCGCCGCGACCGACTGCGGATACTTCATCGTCTCGACCGAGGACAGCGTCAGCAGCACGTCCGCCTTCGCCTGGTCGAGCGGGATCGTCACGTCGTTGTCGTCGGCGATCCACGCGATCCGGTCGCGCAGCTTGTCCGCGGTCACGCCGAGCGGGCTCCCGTGGTCGCGCGAGCTGTCGGCGGCCGCGAGCAGGTCCGCCGGACCGAGGCCGGCGGCGACGAACGCGCGCCGCGCGCCCGCGACGATCGCCGCGATGTCGATCCCCATCGGGCAGATCATCGTGCAACGGCCGCACATCGTGCAGGTGTCGAACAGCAGCTCTTCCCACTCCCGCAGGTCGCGCTCGCCGATCGGGCGCGCGAAACCGAACCAGCCGAACGGGAATTTGTGGTTGCGGTGGGCCTTCGCGATCGGGAACAGCTTGTAGGCCGGCGTGTGGCGCGGGTCGCCGGACGCGGTGTAGAAATGGCAGGCGTCGGCGCACGCGCCGCAGTGCACGCAACCCTCGAGGTAGGTCGCGAGATGCCCCTCGGTCTGCGCGAGGAACGTGCGGGTCGCCGCCTTGAGGTCGATCGAGGTGCTCATGACTGCGCGCTCCTGCGGATACCGAACGACTGCTGCGCGCCGGCGCCGACGACGTGCACCGCGCACGCGATGCAGGGATCGAAGCTGTGGATCGTGCGCTGGATCTCGAGCGGCTGCGCGGGATCGTAGACGGTGTGGCGGTCCATCAAGGCCGCTTCGTAGGCGCCCGGCTGCCCGGCGGGGTCGCGCGGTCCGGCGTTCCAGGTCGAGGGCACGACCGCCTGGTAGTTGTCGATCTTGCCGTCCTGGATCACGATCCAGTGCGCGAGCGCGCCGCGCGGGGCCTCGGTGAAGCCGACGCCGCGCGCCTTCGCCGGCCACGTCGACGGATCCCACTTCGCGGGGTTGTGCACCGCGAGGTCGCCGCGCTTGATGTTCGCGGTCAGGTTCGCGTGCCAGACGCTCATCTGGTCGGCGATGATCTTGCTCTCGAGCGTGCGGGCCGCGGTTCGTCCCATCGTCGAGAACATCGCGGTGAGCGGCAGGCCGAGCTGCTTGAGCGCGCTGTCCGCGAGCGCCTTCGTCGGCTCGTGGCCGCGCGCGTAGAGCATCAGCACGCGCGCGAGCGGACCGACCTCCATCGCCTTGCCCTTCCAGCGCGGCGATTTCAGCCATGAGTAGCTCTGCGCGATGTCGAGGTGCTCGTACGGCGGCTTGGGCCCCGAGTAATGCAGGCGCGTCTCGCCGTCGTAAGGGTGCAGTCCCTCGGTCTTGCCCCCGGCGTAGTCGTACCAGGAATGCGCGACGAACTCCTGGACTTGCGCGGGGTCGCCGAGATCGATCGGATGGATCTTCGTCAGATCGCGGCCGAGGATCGCGCCCGAGGGGATCAGCCAGCTCGCCGGATCGTTCATGCCCTTTTCGGGGAAGTCGCCGTAGGTCAGGAAATTGCCGAGGCCTTCGCCGCGCTGGAACCAGTCCTTGTAGAACGAGGCGATCGCGAGGGTGTCGGGCAGGTACACCTGATCGACGAACGCGCGCATGCGCCCGATCACGCTCGCGATCTTCTCGAGGCCGGCGAGATCCAGCGCGGTCGCCGCGGTGCCGCCGGCGCCCGGGGTGTCGATGCTGATCGGCGACGGGGCGCCGCCGACGAGGAAGTTCGGATGGGGGTTCTTGCCGCCGAGGATCGTGTGGATCTGCACGACCTCGCGTTGCCACTCGAGCGCATCCAGATAGTGGGCGACCGCCATCAGGTTCGCCTCCGGCGGCAGCTTGTACCCGGGGTTGCCCCAGAAGCCGTTCGCGAAGATCCCGAGCTGGCCGGAATCGACGAAGTTGCGCAGCTTCGTCTGCGTGTCCGAGAAGTACCCGGGGCTCGACTTCGGATACGACGAGATCGATTGCGCGAGCTTCGAGGTCGCCGCCGGATCGGCCTTCAGCGCGGAGACCACGTCGACCCAATCGAGCGCGTGCAGGTGATAGAAATGCATCACGTGGTCGTGCACGAACTGCGCGGCGATCATCAGGTTGCGGATCAGCTGCGCGTTCGCCGGGATCGGGTAGTCGAGCGCCGACTCGACCGCACGGACCGACGCGATCCCGTGGACCAGCGTGCACACGCCGCAGATGCGCTGGGCGAACGCCCAGGCGTCGCGCGGGTCGCGGCCGCGCAGGATCAGCTCGATGCCCCGGACCATCGTGCCGGAGCTCATGGCGCTCACGATCGAGCCGTTCGCGTCGGTCTCGGCCTCGATGCGCAGATGCCCTTCGATGCGCGTGATCGGATCGACGACGATCTTCGCGTTCGCTGCGTCGCTCACAGTACGACCCCCCTGCGGTTATATGCGATCCCGGTCTCGCCGCGGGTCACGAAGACGAGGAACGCGTGCATCAACTTCCCGAACGGGAACCAGATCAGCAGCAGCGACACGCTCAGCAGGTGCACCGCGAGCAGCGTCGGGTACGGCGCGCCGAGGTGGCTCACCGCGAGGAGCCCGGTCGCGATCGGCAGGAACGTCACGAGCCAGCTGAAATA
>JAJYFF010000061.1 GCA_021785405.1 Pseudomonadota bacterium
CCCATCAGCACGAGCGCATTCACGTTGCTGGTCTTGCCTTGGTCGGTCGCCATGCCGGTCGTCGTGTAGCGCTTCAAGTGCTCGACCGAGCGATAGTTCTCGCTGGCCGCGAGCGCGACGTCGCTCACGACCACGTCGTTCTGCAGGTCCAGGAAGATCTTGCCGCGCACGCCGGGGATCCGGCTCGACGCGAGCGAGCGTCCGACCCCGCCGACCGGCGGCGGCGGGACCGTGAAGCCGAGGGCGAGCGAGCGACCGACCTCGGCGGCGTGCTCGAGCGCGGCGTTGCGCGCGAACACGCCGGCGGCGGCGCCGACGCTGTAGAGGCCGGGCGCCGGACCGTCCGGCACGAACATCGCTTGATCCTCGAGCCAGCGCAGGCGCCCCTTCGCCTGGGAGTGCAGGTGCACCGCCGGGGCGAACCCGCCCGCGCTCAGGATCAGATCGCAATCCAGCCGCTCGGCGCGACCGTTCGGCGCATCCGCGTCGACCACGACGCAGCCGCGGACGCCACGTCCGCCCCGCACCTCGCGAATGCCGTGGTGCGCGAGGCAGCGGATGCCCTCGGCCTGGGCTCCGATCGATTCCGGTGGTCGCCGATCGACCACTGCGACGACGTCGATCCCCGCCGCCCGCAGCGACCGGGCGACCGCATAGGCCGAATCGGCGTTCGCCGCGATCACCGCCCGACGGCCGCAGGCGGTCGCATACGCGTGCGCGTATTTCTCGGCGGCGCCCGCCAGCATCACGCCCGGCCGATCGTTCCCGGGGAACAGCATCGGACGCTCGAACGCGCCCTGCGCCGAGACGATCGATCGCGCGCGGATCTTCCACAGGCGTTCGCGCAGTACCCCGTGCGCTCCGGGCGCCGCGGTCGCAAGCGATTCGGTCGCGCACAGCAACCCGTGGTCGTAGGCGCCGAACGCGAGCGTGCGCGTCAACAGCGTGACGCCGGCGCGCCCCGCCTTCTCGAACAGTGCCTTCACGGTCGCGTCGCCGCGCCAGCCGAGCGCGCCGCCGACGGTCGGCGCCGAGCACAGCAGCGTCGTCGCCGCACCCGCCTCCGCCGCCGCCACCGCGGCGCTGAGGCCCGCGATCCCGCCGCCCACCACCGCGACGTCGACATCGACCGAGATCTCCTCGTAGCGGTCGCGGTCGGGCGCGAGCGAGGTGCGGCCGAGGCCCGCCATCCATCGGATCGCGGGCTCGAACCAGTGCCAGTCCGGCCACATGAACGTCTTGTAGTAGAAGCCCGCCGGGAGGAACGGCGCGAACGCGCCGATGACCGCGCCGACGTCGATCCCGACGCTCGGCCAGCAGTTCACGCTTTGCGCGGCGAGACCTTCGGTGAGTTCCAGCGTCGTCGCGCGCACGTCGGCCGTGCGGCGCTCGCCGTCCACGAGATCGACGATCGCGTTCGGTTCCTCGAATCCGCAGCCGAACACGCCGCGGGCGCGGTGTAGCTTGTAGCTGCGGCCGACCAGGCGCACGCCGTTGGCGAGCAAGGCCGAGGCGAGCGTGTCGCCGCGGAATCCGGACAGGACCTTGCCGTTGAACAGGAACGAGATCGGTTGCGTGCGATCGATGCGGGTGCCGTGCGGCTCGGGGAGGCGGAATCCACTCATCGGGCCGGCGGCTCCGTGATCGGGTAGACCGCGGAAATCTCGTGGGTCACCGTGTCCCGCACGACGTTGAACCAGCGACCGCAACCGTACGCGTGGCGCCAGCGCTCGCGATGGCCGCCCTTGGGATTGTCGCGGAAATACAGGTACTCGCCCCACTCGCGATCGCTCGCGTCGAGCGGCGGACGCGCGAGGTGCGCGGTGCCGCCGCACTGGAACTCGTTCTCGTCGCGCACCCCGCAGTGGGGACAGGGAATGATCATCATCGCTCGCTCTCCTGCGTGCCTCGCGCCACTCGCTAGTGCGCGATGCCGGACGCGGCCGCTTCGTCGATGAGTCGGCCGCTCGTGAAGCGCTCGAGCTGGAACGGCTCCGCGAGCGGATGGTTCTCGCCGGTCGCGAGCACGTGCGCGAGCGTCCAGCCGCCGACCGGAATCCCCTTGAAGCCGCCGGTGCCCCAGCCGCAGTTGATGTAGAGCCCCGGGATCGGCGTCGGGCCGATGATCGGACTCGAGTCGTGCACCACGTCGACGATTCCGGCCCACTGGCGCAGCATCTTCAAGCGCGCGTACGCCGGGAACATCGCGAGCACCCCGGCCAGGATCGATTGCGTGATCGCGAAACTGCCACGTTGCGCGTACGAGGGAAACAGATCGAGCATCGCGCCGATCACGAGCTCGCCCTTGTCCGATTGACTGAGGTAGGCGCCGGTTCCGGGCGACAGCACGACGGTGTCGAGCACCGGCTTCAAGGGCTCGGAGACCAGGGCTTGCAGCGCGTAGCTCGTCACCGGCAAGCGGAACCCGGCGAGCGCGGCGAGCACCGAGCTGTGGCCGGCGGCGGCGATGCCGATCCGCCCCGCGGTGATTCTGCCGCGACTGGTCTCGACGCCGGTCACGCGCCCGTCCGCGGTCACGAAGCCGCGAACCTCGCAGTTCTGCACGATGTCGACGCCGAGCGCCGAGGCCGCGCGCGCGTACCCCCACGCGACCGCATCGTGCCGGGCGGTGCCGGCGCGGCGCTGGACGAAGCCGCCCAGCACCGGGATCCGTGCGCCGGGCGACAAATCGAGACCCGGCGCCCAGTGGGCGAGCTCCTCGCGGCCGATGAGTTCCGCGTCGACGCCGTTCATCCGCATCGCGTTCGCCCAGCGCGACATCGCGTCGAGGTCGTGGCGGCTGTGCGCGAGCAGCACGAGGCCGCGCTGGCTCACCATCACGTTGTAGTTGAGCTCCGCGGAGAGCTTTTCGTACAGCCGCAGCGAGAAGTCGTACAACCGGGCGCTCTCGGGATACAGGTAATTCGAGCGGATGATGGTCGTGTTGCGGCCGGTGTTGCCGCCGCCGATCCAACCGCGCTCGAGGACGGCGACGTTCGTGATTCCGTGGTTCTTCGCGAGGTAGTAGGCGGCTGCCAGGCCGTGCCCGCCGCCGCCGACGACGATCACGTCGTACGCGGGCTTCGGATCCGCGTCCCGCCAGGCGGCGGGCCAGTTCGCGTGGCGCGCGAGCGCGCCGCGCAGCAGCGACCAGGCGGAGTAGCGATTCGACATCGCGCGTAGTCTGCCTGAGCCGCCGCCCGTTTTTCCAGACTATTTCCGCCGGCCGGAAGGCGCGGCGCCGAGTCGCGGCAAGCGCCATGCATAGAACGCGAGGGGGATCGCGAGCGCCGCCGCGCCGGCATAGATCGCCGGCAGCGCGGCGAACCGCTGCAGTTCGCCCGGCGCGAACGATCCGACGCCCTCGCCGATCATCAAGGCGGCGACCATCGATCCGGCGAAAGCGATCGGGTCGCCCGCATCCGACGCGAGGCCGAACGCCATCGCGTACGGATAGTAGATCCCGCAGGCCGCGCCGGCGATCGCGAAGCCAGCGACCAGCGCGACGGCGGCCCGCAGCTGCGCGAGCAGCAGGAAGCTCGCGCCGATCCCGAACGCGGAGGCGAGCAGCAGCCGCCGCCGCGCCGGGCCACGCTCCGGCACGACGCCGAGCGCGAGGCGCAGCAGGGTCATCGTTCCCCAGAACGCGGAGAGTGCCCACGCGCCGAGGCCGGCCGCGGCGTGTCCGACCTGCACGAGATAGACCTGCGCCCAGCTGCTGAAGCAGCCCTCGGCGACCGCATACAGGGCGACCGCAACGACGAACGAACGCAGCCCGGGACGGGCCCGCGCGGTGGCGCTGCGGGTCGCTCGGTCGGTCGAGCCGCCATCCCACCCGAACGACAAGCCCGCGAACCCGATGGCCAGCGCGGCCGGGACCGTCCCCCAGGCGCCCGCCCGGCGCGCGACCTCGAGCAGCAGCGGCGCGACCGCCGTTGCGACGCCGATCGCCCCGTTCAGCGTCGTGATCGCCGCGGTCGGCGCGCTCGGGAACAGCGCGGCGGCGGTGGGATTCAAGCTCGCCAAGGTCAATCCGAACCCGATTCCGAGACACGCCGTCTCGAGCAGGATCGCGGCGTACGCGACGTCGCCGCGCGTCAGCGACGCGAGTGCGAGCAAGGCCATCCCGATCGCATTCGCACCGAGGCCGACGCGCAGCACCACCGCGGCACCCCGCGTCCGGTGCAGGCGGCCGGCGAGCAACGCGCCGATCACGGCACCGAGGATCTCCGGGAAATAGAGCGCGCCGTAGGCGGCCACGCTGAATCGATAGGGCGCGGTTTCGAGCACGTGGCCGAGCGAGGGCACCAGCACGAATGCCGCGCCTTGCAGGATCCCTGCGCCATATACCAGGATCACGGATCGACGGGTGTGCATCACGGGGGACTCGATGAACCCGTTGCCGGGATTGACGGATCGGAGGTCCCGATCATCGCACTCCAGCGGGGTTCGCGCACGCCCGCCGGGCCCTGCCCTCGTCGCCCGGGCGCAACCCGGCGTCGCAAACCGAATGGGTCCGCCGGCCGCTCTCTCCGTATGATTCGCGCATGGAATACCAGATCTCGCATCCGTACGTGCTGACCGCCACCTGCGGAAGCCGCCTCGGCACGACCGCGAAGGTCGCGGGATTCCTCGCGGCGCGACGCCTGTACATCATGGAAATGCACCAGTTCGACGACGTGCTCACGCAGCGCTTCTTCGTGCGGGTGACCTTCTGTCCGGTCGCCGGGGAGCCCTTCGACGTCGAGCGCCTGCGCGCCGAGTTCGTCGCGACCGCGAACGACGAGCAGATGCAGTGGTCGATCCACGACGGGACGTCGCGCAGCCGCGTGATGATCCTCGTCTCGAAGCTCGATCACTGCCTCGAGGACCTGCTGTACCGGCAGCGGATCGGCGAGTTGCGGATGGAGGTGAGTGCGATCGTCTCCAACCATCCCGACATGCAGCCGATCGCCGACCGCTACGGGATTCCCTACCACTGGCTGCCGATCACCGCCGCAACCAAGGCGGCCCAGGAAGCGCGTCTGCTCGAACTGATCGAACGCACCCAATCGGACTACGTCGTGCTCGCCCGCTACATGCAGATCTTCTCCGACGAGATGTGCAAGCGGCTCGTCGGTCGCGCGGTGAACATCCACCATTCCTTCCTGCCGGGCTTCAAGGGCGCGAAGCCCTACCACCAGGCGCACGAGCGGGGCGTCAAGCTGATCGGCGCGACCGCGCACTTCGTCACTGGCGACCTCGACGAGGGACCGATCATCGAGCAGATCGTCGAGCGGGTCGACCACAGCGATACGCCGGAGATGCTCGCGGCGGTCGGCCGCGACTCGGAGCGGCGCGCGTTGTCGACGGCGATGCGCTTGCTGCTCGAGCACCGGGTGTTCCTCGACGGCAGCAAGACCGTGATCTTCCAGTGAGCGCGGACCGCGTCCTCAGGCGTCCGCGCGGGCGCCGGCCGAATCCTGCGGGGAGCGGCGCTGCGCCTTGCGCTCCGCGCTCGGCGGATAACCGAATTGGCTCCGGTAGCACTTGGAGAAATGCGGCGGCGACTGAAAGCCGCACGCGGCGGTGATGTCCATGATCGGCATCGCCGTTTGCAGGAGCAGTTCCCGCGCGCGCTTCAGGCGCAACTCGAGGTAATAGCGCTTCGGCACGCAGTTCAAGTCGCGCCGGAACAGCCGTTCGATCTGCCGCCGCGACATCCCGGTCGTCTTCGCGATCCTGTCGAGCGACAGCGGCTTCTCGATGTTCTCCTCCATCAGCTGTGCGACGCGGATCAGCCCCCGGCTCGCGGGACCGATCTGCGCGCGCAACGGCACGTACTGCCGATCCGTGTCCTTGCGGACGCGCTCGACGATGAACTGCTCGGACACGCGCTGCGAGATGCGCGCGCCGAGCTTCGCCTCGATCAAATGCAGCATCAGGTCGAGCGGCGCGGTGCCGCCGGAACAGGTGAAGCGGTCGCGGTCGATCGTGAACAATTGATCGCTGATCCGGACGCGCGGAAACTCCTCGCGCAAGGCCGAGAGATTCTCCCAGTGGATCGTCGCTCGGAAATGATCGAGGAGTCCGGCGCGCGCGAGTGCGTAACCGCCGGTGCACAGCGCGCCGAGCGCGATCCGCCGATCCGCGAAGCGGCGCAACTGGGTCAGCAAGGGCGCGCTGACCGCATCGTGGACGTTCACGCCGCCGCAGACGAACAGGATGTCGACCAGCCCGAGCTGGTCGAGCGCGAGCGTCGGCGTCAGCGACAGGCCGCTGCTCGAGCACACCGGCGTGCCGCTCGCGCTGGCGATCACCCATTCGTAGACGTCGCGGCCGACGAGCCGGTTCGCCATGCGCAGCGGCTCCACGGCGTTCGTGACCGCGATCAGCGAATAGTTCTGCAGGGTCAGGAACGCGTACCTGGACTTGCGCAGCGCGGGGGCGATTTCCAAACGGGTCTCCGGCGAACTCGATCCGAGGTGGGTTCCAGCGTTAAAATTATGCCACCGATGGCGCTCGGGCGTCCCTTTCAGATAGGAATCTGTCGTATTTCGAACAACTTTGACCGCCGAAACCGCGTTCGAGCCGCCCGAATTGACGCATTTCCAACAGCCATTGTCGCAAATGGCGTCGCCTTCCGGCCGGCGCTCGATACACTGCCGCACACGCCTCAAGACGGAGATCCTGATCGATGAAAACTCATGCCCGCGTCGTCGTGATCGGCGGCGGCGTCGTCGGTGTCAGCACCTTGTATCACTTGGCGCGCAAGGGGTGGACGGACGTCGTACTGCTCGAGCGCTCCGAACTGACGGCGGGCTCGACCTGGCACGCGGCCGGCCTCCTGCCGCTGTTCAACATGAGTTACACCGTCGGCCAGTTGCACAAGTATTCGGTCGATCTCTACAAGAAGCTGCCGGCCGAGACCGGCCAGGACGTGAGCTTTCACGTGACGGGGAATCTGCGTCTTGCGACCTGCCGCGAGCGCATGGACGAGTACTACAAGTATTGCGGCACCGCGAATACGATCGGGGTGCCCTTCCAGGTGATCGGACCGAACGAGGTCCGCGACCTGTGGCCGCTGATCGACCTCGGCGACGATCAGGAGACGCCGAAAGTGGTCGGCGCGCTCTATCACCCCGACGACGGCCACATCGCGCCGGCCGACCTCACGATGGCACTGCGCAAGGGTGCCCGCAGCCGCGGCGCGGAGATCTACGAGCAGACCGAAGTGACCGGGGTGCGCCGCACGCCCTCCGGCGAGTGGGCCTTGACCACGACCAAGGGCGAGATCGTCGCCGAGCACGTGGTCTGCGCGACCGGGAATTACGCGCGCCAGACCGGACGTCTGTTCGGGATCAACGTGCCGTCGATCCCCGTCGAACACCAGTACATCGTCTACGACGAGTCCGCCGACCTCAAAGCCTACCGCCAACGCGGCGGGCGCGAGCTCGCGGTGCTGCGCGAGTCGGACAAATCCTATTACCTGCGCGAGGAGCGCATGGGCTGGATCCTCGGCCCCTACGAGGCCGGCGCGCCGGCCCGATTCGCCGACGGCGTGCCCGACTGGTTCGGCAAGAGCCTGTTCGAGGGCGATCTCGAGCGCATGCTGCCGCACGTCGAGGCGGCGATGCGGCGTGTCCCGTCGATCGCGGCCTGCGGCATCAAGGAGATCGTGAACGGTCCGATCGCCTACACCCCGGACGGCAGCCCGCTGGTCGGTCCCGCGTGGGGCGTGCGCAATTTGTGGCTCAACGAGGGGCATAGCTTCGGGATCACCGCGGCCGGCGGCTCCGGTTGGCAGCTCGCCGAGTGGATCGTCGAGGGACAACCCGGGATCGACATGGCGGCGACGGATCCGCGCCGCTTCGGCCCCTACACGAGCAAGCGCTACGTCGTCACCAAGAACGAGGAAACGTACCGCAACGTCTTCACGATCCACTTCCCCGACGAGGAGCGCGAGGACGCGCGGCCGGCGAAGACGAGTCCGATCTACGACAAGCTCGTGCGCATGGGCGCGGTCTTCGGCCAACGCTATGGCTGGGAGCGCCCGAACTGGTTCGCCCCACCGGGCGTCGAGCGCAAGGATCGGTGGAGCTTCCGCCGCACGAACTACTTCGAGCACGTCGGCAACGAGGCACGGCGGATGCGCGAGGCGGTCGGCATCATCGACCTGTCGCCGTTCACCAAGCACGAGGTCACGGGCCCCGGTGCGGAAGCCTGGCTCGACAGTCTGGTCGCGAACAAGGTGCCGACCAAGGTCGGCCGGATGGCACTCTCGCACGCGCTGACGCCGCGCGGGGGGATCCGTTCGGAGTTCACGATCACGAAGCTCGGCGAGGATCACTTCTACGTGGTCAGCGCCGGCGCGGCCGAGCGCTACGACAGCGACTACCTGCAGAAGATGCTGCCCGCCGACGCGGCCGGTTCGATCAGCTTGCGCAACATCACGACCAGCCGCGGCTGCTTCGTCGTCGCCGGGCCGCGCTCGCGCGACGTGCTCAGCTCCCTCGTGGACGGCGCTCTCGACAACACCGCGTTCCCGTGGCTCACCGGCCGCGTCGCGGAGGTCGGTCTCGCGACCGACGTGTACCTGCTGCGCGTGAACTTCGTCGGCGCGCTCGGCTGGGAATTGCACTTCCCGATCGAGTACGCACATCACCTGTTCGATGCGCTGCTCGCGGCCGGGGCGCCGCACGGAATCGGGATGGTCGGCATGCGCGCGATGGAATCCTTGCGCATGGAGAAGTCGTATCGGATGTGGGGCACCGACCTCACGCCCGACTACACGCCGCTCGAGGCGGGACTGGACCGTTTCGTGCGGATGAACAAGGGCGCGTTCCTCGGCAAGGAGGCGCTCGAGAAGCAGCTCGCGGCCGGCGTGCCGCACCGCTTCGTCACGCTCGAGGTGCACGGCGTGACGGACGCGGATCCGCTCGGCAACGAGCCGCTGTTCGATAGCCGGGGACGGCTGATCGGCCGAGCGACCTCCGGCTACTACGGGCATACGCTCGCGAAGAGCCTCGCGATCGGCTACATCGATCCGGCGTTCGCCGCGGTCGGCACCGAACTGCAGATCGAGATCCTCGGCGAGCGCAAGGCGGCGACGGTGCTCGTCGACTCCCCGTACGATCCGGAGAACAAGGATCTCCGGGCCTGAAGCCAACGAGTGGCCTCCGAATGAGCAAGCAACGTTTTTCCGCGCTGTCGCTGTTCCGCCGCGCGCTCGGCGGCCACCGCTCCTGGGAGCCTCAGTGGCGCAAGAGCGAGCCGCAGCCCGCGTATGACGTCGTGATCGTCGGCGGCGGCGGCCATGGGCTCGGCGCCGCGTACTATCTCGCCGCGGAGCATCGCGTCGGCCGCATCGCGGTCGTCGAGAAAGGCTGGATCGGCGGCGGCAACACCGGGCGGAACACCACGATCATCCGATCGAACTACTTGTTCGCCGAGAGCGCCGCGCTCTACGACCATTCCGTGAAGCTCTGGGAAGGACTCTCCCAGGTGCTCAACTACAACGTGATGTTCTCGCAGCGCGGCGTGATGATGCTCGCGCACACGGTGCACGACGTGCAGGTGTTCAAGCGCCACGTCCATGCGAACCGTTGCAGCGGCGTCGACAACGAATGGCTCACGCCCGAGGAGGCGAAGGCGTTCTGCCCGCCGTTGAACATCGATCCGGACATCCGCTATCCGGTGCTCGGTGCGGCCTTGCAGCGCCGCGGCGGCACCGCGCGGCACGATGCGGTCGCCTGGGGATACGCGCGCGCGGCGAGCGAACTCGGCGTCGACATCATCGAGAATTGCGAGGTCACGGGGATACGGCGCGATGCGCAAGGGCGCGTCGAGGGGCTCGAGACCACGCGCGGGTCGATCCGTGCGGGCAAGGTCGGCGTGTCGGCGGCCGGCAATACGAGCGCGGTGCTCGCGCTCGCGGGCGTGCGGCTGCCGCTCGAGAGCTATCCGCTGCAGGCGCTGGTGTCGGAGCCGGTGAAGCCGATATTTCCCTGCGTCGCGATGTCGAACACGATCCACGCGTACGTCAGTCAATCCGACAAGGGCGAACTCGTGATCGGCGCGGGCACCGACGCCTACACCTCGTACACGCAGCGCGGCGCGCTGCACATCAACATGCACACGCTCGACGCGATCTGCGAACTCTTTCCGATGTTCCGCCGGATGCGGATGATGCGTAACTGGGGCGGGATCGTCGACGTGACGCCGGACCGCTCGCCGATCATCGCGAAGACGCCGGTCCCCGGACTGTACGTGAACTGCGGTTGGGGCACCGGTGGCTTCAAGGCGACCCCCGGCTCGGCGCACCTGTTCGCGTGGACGATCGCGCACGACGAACCGCATCCGATCAACGCCCCCTTCACGATCGAACGCTTCCGCGACGGCCACTTGATCGACGAAGCCGCCGCGGCCGCGGTCGCGCACTGAACGAGACGTCCCATGCTGCTGATTCCCTGCCCGCACTGCGGCGAACGGCCTGAAATCGAGTTCACCTACGGTGGCGAGGCGCACCTCGTCCGACCCGCCGATCCGTCGACGCTCGACGACGCGGCCTGGGCCGACTACCTGTACATGCGATCCAACACCAAGGGCGTGCACGCGGAGCGTTGGCGCCACGCCCGCGGCTGCGGTCGGTTCTTCAACGCGCTGCGCGACACGACGACCGATCAGTTCCTCGCCTCCTACCGGATCGGCGAGCCGAAGCCCGCGATCCCGACGGGAGACCCGCGATGAGCCGGTGGCGCACCGCGGCCGGCGGGCGCGTCGACCGCGCGCATCCCCTCGCGTTCCGCTTCGACGGGACGCGCTACGAGGGCCTCGCCGGGGACACGCTCGCATCGGCACTGCTCGCCAACGGCGTGCATCTGGTCGGACGCTCGTTCAAATACCACCGCCCGCGCGGCATCGTGACCGCCGGCGCCGAAGAGCCGAGCGCGCTGGTCACGGTGCGACGCGATGCGGCGCGCGTGACCCCGGATCTGCGCGCGACGCAGGTCGAGCTGTACGAGGGTCTCGAGGCGCAGAGCCTGAATCGCTGGCCGAGTCTCGCGCGCGACGTCGGGCGCATCAACGACTGGCTGTCGCCGCTGTTTCCGGCGGGCTTCTACTACAAGACCTTCATGTGGCCGAAGAGCGCGTGGAAGTCGCTCTATGAACCGGTGATCCGTCACGCGGCGGGTCTCGGCGTCGCGCCCTCGGAGCCCGATCCCGACCGCTACGCGCAATGCTATGCGCATTGCGACGTGCTCGTGGTCGGCGCCGGGCCCGCCGGCCTCGCGGCCGCGCTCGCCGCGGCCGATCAGGGCGCACGGGTGATGATCTGCGACGAGCAGAACGAGTTCGGCGGGTCGTTGCTCGCCGATCGGCACGCGACGATCGACGGCACCGACGCGGCGACCTGGGTCGGGCGCGCGGTCGCGGAGCTCGCGGCCCATCCCCGCGTCGTGTGTCTGCCGCGCACGACGGCGTTCGGCTACTTCCCTCACAACCTGATCGGCCTCGCCGAGCGGCTGACCGACCACCTTGCCGCCCCCGCGCCGCACGCGGCGCGCGAGCGGCTCTGGCAGGTACGCGCGCGATCGGTAGTGATCGCGGCGGGTTCGGTCGAGCGCCCGCTCGTGTTTCCCGGCAACGATCGGCCGGGCGTGATGCTCGCCGGCGCGGCGCGCACCTACCTCAACCGGTACGGCGTGCGGGTCGGTGACCGCGTCGTGCTGGTGACCGCGACGGATGCCGGCTACGAAGCGGCGATCGACCTGCGCGACGCGGGCGTCGAGGTCGCCGGTATCGCGGATCTGCGGCCGACGGCGAACGGTGAATGGCCCGCGGCAGCGCGCGCGGCGGGCATCGAGGTCAGCGAATCGGCGACCGTCCTCGGGACCAGCGGCAATTTGCGCGTGGCGGGGATCACGATCGCGCAGACGACGGCGAGCGGCGCGGGCGGCGCTCGCCGCTCCCTCGCCTGCGATGCGGTGCTGATGTCGGGGGGCTATACCCCGAGCGTGCACTTGTTCTCCCAGTCTCGCGGGAAGTTGCGGTGGAGCGACGCCCACCAGGCGTTCTTGCCGGAACGTTCAGCGGAACGCGAGCGTTCGGCCGGCGCCTGTCGGGGGGTGTACGACCTCGCCGAGGCGATCGCCGACGGTCTGCAGGCGGGGGCCGACGCCGCCCCGTCGCGCACCGCGTCGGCGCGACGGATCGCGGCGACGAGCGCGCGGTCGACCGACGGCGGCCATCTCGGCGCGGTGCCGCTCGCGAGCGAGGCCTCGCAGAAGTCCTTCGTCGACTGGCAGCACGACGTCACGATCAAGGATCTCGCGATCGCGACGCGCGAGGGCTTCCGCTCGATCGAACACGTGAAACGATTCACGACCACCGGCATGGCGACCGACCAGGGCAAGACGTCGAACCTGAACGCGCTCGCGATCGTCGCGCGCGCGATCGACGCGCCGATCCCGCGCGTCGGATTGACCACGTTCCGGATGCCGTACACGCCGACGAGCTTCGGGACCTTCGCGGGTCCCTCGCGCGGCGATCTGTTCGATCCGATCCGTCGCACCCCGATCCACGAGTGGGCGGCCGCCGCGGGCGCGGTGTTCGAGGACGTCGGGATGTGGAAACGCGCCCGCTACTTCCCCGAGCACGGTGAGGACATGCACGCCGCGGTCGCGCGCGAATGCCGCGCAGTGCGGTCGGCCTGCGGGCTGTTCGACGCCTCGACCCTGGGGAAGATCGAGATCGTCGGGCCGGGTGCGGCAGAATTCCTCGAACGTCTGTACGTGAACAGCTGGGCGAATCTCGGCGTCGGCCGTTGCCGTTACGGGATCCTGTGTCGTGAGGACGGCTTCATAACCGACGACGGCGTCATCGCCCGCCTCGCGGCCGATCGCTTCCACGTGACGACGACGACGGGCGGCGCGCCGCGCGTGCTCGCGATGATGGAGGATTACCGTCAGACGGAATGGCCGGATCTCGAGGTGTGGCTCACCTCGACGACCGAGCAATGGGCGGTGATCGCGGTGCAGGGACCGAAGGCGCGCGACGTGCTGCGCGAGTGCGTCGAGGGGATCGACCTCGAATCGGCGGCCTTGCCGCACATGAGCGTCGCCGCCGCGCGGATCTGCGGGGTCGAGGGACTGGTGATGCGGGTGAGCTTCACCGGAGAGCTCGGCTACGAACTCAACGTTCCCGCCGACTACGGACTCGGCGTCTGGAAGGCCGTGCATGCGGCCGGCGCCGGGCACGGGATCACCTGCTACGGCACCGAGACGATGCACGTGCTGCGCGCCGAGAAGGGCTACATCATCGTCGGCCAGGACACCGACGGCACGGTCACGCCGGACGACGCGGGCTTGTCGTGGGCCGTCGGCCGCAAGAAGCCGGATTTCGTCGGTCGACGTTCGCTGCAGCGCCAGTCGATGCAGGCGCCGGATCGCAAGCAACTCGTCGGCTTGCGCCCCCGCGATGGACGCACCCTGCTCGACGAGGGCGCGCAGGTGGCGGAGCAACCGAATCAACGGCCCCCGATGCGCCTCGTCGGACACGTGACGTCCTCGTATCAGAGTGCGGTGCTCGGCGCGCCGATCGCGCTCGCGATGATCGCGGGCGGACGGGCGCGACTGGGGCAGACGCTGGTCGTGCCGATGCCGGGAGGCGACGTCGCGGTCGAGGTCGTCTCGCCGGTGTTCTACGATCCCAAGGGAGAACGGATCAATGCGTGAAACGGCCGTGCGCAACGTTCCCGACCTGCCGGCGTCCGATTGGATGCGCCCGCTGCCGCCGGCGACGCGGGTCGCGTTCCAAGGCGGTCCCGCCGCGCGCGCCGCGGCGGCGCAGGCCTTCCCCCTCCCGGATGCGCAGGCGGTCTGCCGCGCGCGTCGCGATGGCGATCGCGCGGGCCTGTGGCTCGGGCCGGACGAATGCCTGTTGATCGCACCCGCGACGACCGCCGCCGGTGCATTGCTCGGCGCGCTGCGCTCGGCGATCGGAGCGACCGCGCACTCGCTGGTCGACGTGAGCCATCGCCAGGTCGGGATCGAGGTCCGCGGACCGCACGCGGAGCGGCTCTTGAACGGCGCCTGCCCGCTCGACCTCTCGCTCGATCGCTTTCCGGTCGACATGTGCACCCGCACCGTGTTCGCGAAGGCGGAAATCGTGCTGTGGCGAACCGATGAACAGCAATTCCGCGTGGAGGTCTGGCGCTCGTTCGCACCGTACACGGCCGCCCTGCTCCAGGAGATCGCCCGGGACTACGTCGGCTAGCGGGCGGCGCGGCCGCGCGCGAGAGCCACGCGCCTCCCCCGGAATGGCGTTGCGTTCACGCAACGTTAAACGCACCGTCAATTCGTGACCGGACCCCCATCGCACCGTCCTCGGCGGGGCTCATTCGGCGTCAAACCCTTTCAATCACTTGGCCGTGCGCAAGCCGGTCGGGATGCTTGATTCTCGCGCCCGGTTGATACAAGATCCCCACATTGAGTGTGGGCCGAATGAATTGATCGATTATTCAATTCCGACCGGGGCGCCCCGCTCAAGCCGACGATTCCGGGGGGGATGTACTGGCTCCTGGCAATTGAACCGGACCGACCGTGTTCGGCGCGCGCGCCAACGGGCGTTCGACCGAGTAACCCAAAACCAAGGGACTGACACATGAACTCGAAGCTCTCGATCGCGATTGCCGCCGTGCTCGGCAGCGCCTCCCTCGGCGGGATCGCGGCTGCTGCGACCACGAGCGGCGCGACGAACCCGACGGACGTCCTGCAGGCGATCACGGTGACCGCGCAGCGGCGCGCCCAGAACATGCAGGACGTGCCGATCGCGATGCAGGCGTTCACCGCGAAGTCGCTCGGTCAGCTCAACGTCAAGACCTTCGACGACTACATCAAGTACCTGCCGAACGTGACCGCGCAGAACAACGGTCCCGGCCAGAACGAGGTGTTCATGCGCGGATTGAGTGCCGGCGCGCAAGGCACCCAGGGCAGCGGATCGACCGCGTTCTTCCCGAACGTCGCGATCTACCTCGACAACCAGTCGGCGCAGCTGCCGAACCGCAACCTCGACATCTACGCGGCCGATCTGAACCGCATCGAGGTCCTCGAGGGCCCGCAAGGCACGCTGTTCGGCTCCGGCGCCGAGGCGGGCGTGATCCGCTACATCACCAACAAGCCGGTGCTCGACCGCACCGAGGGCAACGTGAGCGCGGGCTACAGCGTCACCGCGCACGGCGACCCGAACACGAACCTCTCGGCGGTGCTGAACGTCCCGCTGATCGCGAACAAGATGGCGCTGCGCGCGGTGCTCTACAACGACAGCCGCGGCGGCTACATCGACAACGTGCCGGCGACCTTCACCCGCCGGAACACCGACATCGGGATCCACTACGCCGACTATCCGGCGGTCA
>JAJYFF010000122.1 GCA_021785405.1 Pseudomonadota bacterium
TTCCGGAAGCCCTGCAAGCGCCGGCGCCGGCGCCGGCGGTCGACACCCGGACGCCGCTTGCGAACGTACCGGACATCGGGTGGATGAACGGCACCGGGCGCAACCTGACGCCGATCTTCGACACCAAGTTCTTCACGCCCGAGATCCGGTTCGACGTGAACTATCTGCACAGCTTCAACCACCCGCAGGACCATACGATCGTCGGCTCGACGGAGGAATTCCGTTCCGACGAGTTCCAGATCGAGCAGGTGAGCTTCGGCGGCAACTTCCACTGGCACAACGTCCAGGCCCGGTTTCTGTCGATGATGGGCCTGTTCGCGACGACGACGCCACGCAACGACGCGAGCGCCGCGGTCGGTCAGTGGAATCTGTCGGATGCCTACCGATACCTGTCCGAGGCGAACGCCGGATATCACTTCGATCACGTCGGCCATGGCCTCAACGTCGACGCGGGCATCTTCGTGTCGTACGTGGGACTGTTCAGCTACTACAACTTCGACAACTGGACCTACCAGCCCTCGTTCGTGTCCTCGAACACCCCCTGGTTCTTCGACGGCTTGAGGATCCAGTATTGGCCGACGCAGGACCTGAAAATCGAGCCCTGGCTGATCAACGGCTGGCAGTCGTACGGAAAGTACAATCACGATCCGGGCATCGGCGGCCAGGTCCTCTGGATCCCGAACGACGACTTCAAGCTCGTGTTCAACAGCTATTTCCTCGGTGAGGACAACTTGGCGAGCGGCAGCGGCTTCCCCGCGAACGGCGGCAATCCCCTGGCGCCGATCGGACAGCCGAGTTCACGAGCCCCGTTCGTGCAATACGATCGGGTGCACCGGATTCACGAGGACGACAGCGTGCTGTGGCGTTATTACCAGGCGCCGCTGGGACATCGCGGGCGCGGCTTGTCGATGATGGCGCTGTCGCTGACCGTGGATCTCGGTTGCGAATACGGCGGCGGGGTGCATTGCGTGAGCGGTCCGAATCGCGCGAACTTCTTCGGCGCGATGTTCTACAACCGCTTCTGGTTCGATCACGACGTGTATGCGGTGACCTTGGGCGGTGGCATGATGAACAATCCCGGTCGATACCTCACGTTGCTGCCGCCGATCAACGGCGCGACCGCGGCCACCGGATCACCCTACTTCACCGAGAACCCGGGCCAGAAGGTCTACCAATGGGACACGCAGCTGAACTTCCAGTACATGCCCAATGACTGGATCACCTGGTGGACCGAACTCACCTACCGTCACTCGAACGTCCCCTACTGGTCGGGTCCGGGCGGCGTCACCCCGCCCGGCGGCAACAACGGCTCGCCCGCCAGTTTCGTCTGCAACGACGGTGCCGTGATCGGTGCGGATCACTGCGCGAGCGAAGGCGGCGTCTGGTTTCCCGATCTGCGCACTCGCGAGACGGTCTGGGGTGCGGGGCTGATGCTCAAATTCTGACCACGCCGCCCGAGGGTCTGCGGGAATGTGAACTGACGCACGGCACGTCGCGCGCCCCCGTCTATGCTGCTGCGGAACGTACGGGCGATTCCGTTGGGGGGAGCATCGGTCGATGACGGCTTCGACGAAGCTCGCGGTCCGCGACGCGGATCCGCCGGACAGCCCCACCGTCGCCGCGAGCCCGGCGCCCGGCGCCACGTTGGTCGTGATGAGCCCGGCCGACGAGTTCCTGCTCGAGATCGGGCTCGCGCTGCAAGGGCTCGCGACCGTGCGTCCCGTGGAAGATCTCGCCGAAGCCCTGCACGCGCTGCGCGAGGAGACCGGACCGCAGGCGCTCGCTGTCGACGCGCAGTCCCTCGACGCCGCGCTCGCCGCCCTCGAGGCCGCGACGCTCGAAGCCCCCGGCGTCCCGGTCCTGCTGTTCTCGCCCGCGACCGTCCGCGAGGAACTCGCGGCGCTGGGGTCCGACCCGCGGATCACCTTGCTGCCGATGCCCCTCGAGCCGGAATCGACCGCGCACGCGCTGCGGCGCGCGCTCGAGGCGGCCGCCGTCACGCGCACGGTGACGCCCGCCCCCGTCGCCGCGCGCCGGCCGAGCCCCGCCGCGATCGCCATCGAACCACCATCGCCGCCCGAATCGGCCGCGAACGGCGGACGGCCTCGCCGCCGAGCGTGGCTGATCGCACCGTGGATCGCGGCCGGCGTCGCTTTGGCCGCGATCGCCGCTGGCGCGTACTGGCGGCTCGAACCGCGATCCGGCGTACGCACCGCGCAGCGCCCGACGCCGATCGCGCGACCCACGGCCGCCAGCCCGGCGGTCGACCGCACGATCGTGCAGGGACGCCTCGACGATCTGCTCGCGAAGGCCCGCGCGGCGATGCGCGCGCACCACTACACCGACCCGCCCGCCGACAACGCCCTGCTCTATTATCGGTCCGCCGCCGCGGTCGATCCGGCGAGCGCCGAGGCGCGGGACGGACTGCGCCGCATTGGCGCGGTCCTCGACCAACGCTTTCAGAGCGATCTCGCCGCCGGCCACCTGAACCGGGCGAACGCGACGCTCGCGACGCTCGCCGCGGTCCTCCCCGACCACCCCGCGCTCGCCGCGGAGCGGTTGCAATGGGTCGCGGCCCAGAGGGCGCGGCAGTCGGCCCTCGCGGCGCAACAGCAAGCGCAGGCGAACGCCCGGCGCCTCGCCGGTCTCGTCGAGGCGCGCATCCACAGCGGTCGCCTCACCGGTGGCACCGACAGCGCGTCGGCGTACGCGGCACAACTCGCGGCCGCGGCACCGCAAGATCCGCTGACCACGTCCACGCTCGCGGATCTGCACGCAGCCGAGGCCGCCGCCGCGGCACGCCAAGCCGCGGCCGCGCAAGCCCGCGCGAATGCCGCCGCGGCCGCTCGGCTGGTGAGCCGTGCGCGCACCCAGCTCGCCGCCGGGCAGCTCGTGGGTCCCGGGAACGACGGCGCAGCCCATTCGCTCGCGGCCGCGCGCGCGCTCGACCCGCACGCCGCGGGGCTCGATGCGGTCGGCGCCGCGCTCGAGCAGCGCCTGCTGGCACGCGCGCGCAGCGCCGCGCTCGCCGGCCGGTCCGACGCGCCCGACCTCGCCGCCG